>NZ_JBFTQI010000422.1:0-5178 GCF_056398925.1 Pedobacter sp. 01T416_2 | reverse complement strand
TTATTCTACTTTAAAGAAAAGTGTTGCGCTTTCTTTAGTGGCATTAACAGGAGTTGCTTCTCTTGCTGTCGCTCAAGATGCACCTGCAACAACTTCTGCTGTCAAGGTATTTGGCGGTAGAGGTCAGTACAGAACTTGGTCTATCGGTGTACATGGTGGTGTTTTAATGCCAGTTGTTGCTATCGGTGGTACTAATGATTTCAACAAATGGGATGCTAACTTAGGTTACGGTTTAAACATCCGTAAACAACTAGGTCACTCATTCGGTTTAGAATTAAACGGAACTCGTGGTAAACTTTCAGGTACTAACGAAGGTATTACTAACCCAGCTACAAAAGATTTCGAAACTGAATTACAATATGCTGTAGATTTACGTGGTGTTGTAAACGTTGGTTCTATCGATTTCTTACGTCGTGAGAACTCAGTAGGTTTCTTCTTAACTGCTGGTGCTGGTTATATGGCTTATGCTCCAAAAGTTACTTTAGGTAATGGTACTGTTATTGACTGGAAAGGTAAAGCTGTAGGTCCTGCTGATGACAGACATGATGCTAAAGATTACGTAAAAGGTTTCTACATTCCAGTTGGTGCTGGTGTTAAATTCAAAGTTTCTGAGCGTGTTAACTTTAACTTAGGTTACACAATGAACTTTGTTGATGCTGATAACTTAGATGGAGTTTATGCAAAAGGTCAAACTAAAGATAAATTCTCTTACGGTTATGCTGGTTTAGAATTCTCTTTAGGTTCTTCTGCTAAACCAAGTTTAGAATGGACTAACCCATTAGCTACTATGTACGATGAGTTAAAAGATCCAACTTTACGTCAAGAAGTTGAAGCATTGAAAAACCGTGTTTCTGCTGTTGAAAAATCAGTTGAAGATTTGAAAAAAGATACTGACGGTGACGGTGTTGCTGATCAATTCGATAAATGCCCAGGAACTCCTGCTGGTACTGCTGTTGATGGTTCAGGTTGTCCTCTTCCAAAAGTTGAAGCACCTACTGCTGCTACAAGTGATGTAACTGGTTTCGAAAAAATCGGTTTCGATTTCAACTCTTCAGTTTTAAAAACTGAGTCTTACCCTACTTTAGATAAATTATCTTCAGTGTTACGTGAAAACGGTGGTAAAGTAACTGTAAACGGTTACGCTTCAAGCGAAGGTACTGCTGCATATAACTTGAAATTATCTAAAGACAGAGCTAACTCTGTTAAAACTTACTTAGTAAACTCTGGCGTTAACGCTAGTCAAGTTGCTACTAAAGGTAATGGCGAAGCTAATCCAATTGCTTCTAACGATACTGAAGAAGGTCGTATCCAAAACCGTCGTGTTGAAACTGCTAGAAACTAGTATTTCAATATAAGATTTAAAAAAGTCCTGATGAAAGTCAGGACTTTTTTTGTGCCTTTTAATTTTCTGTGTTAAGCTTTTTAGCTAAGTTTGTGTTATGTACTTCTTTAGAAAAAAGGATCCAAACAGGCCAAATAATATCAATCTGAAAATTATGCATTTTATAAATGCATTGGCCATCTTAATTTTTCTTGCAGGTATCATCTACAAGCTAATCCAATGGCTTGCTAAATAACCCCAAAATTGTATGAAACAAATTATTAAAACAACCAATGCTCCAGCTCCAATTGGACCATATAGCCAAGCTGTACAAGCCGGAAACTTTTTATTCGTATCAGGCCAGGTAGCCATTAATCCCGAAAATGGAGAATTAAATATTGGCAATATTGAAGAAGAGACACACCAGGTAATGCGTAACCTTAAAGCAGTTTTGCTTGAAGCAGGTTTAACTTTCGATAACGTAGTAAAGTCTACTATCTTCTTAAGCGATATGGGTACCTTTGCTCAGGTAAACGAAGTTTATGGACAGTATTTTACTGCTGATTTCCCTGCGCGCGAAACGGTTCAGGTTTCGGTATTGCCTAAAAATGTTAATGTAGAAATTTCTGTAATTGCCATTGTAGGCTAATTTTGGCAGATAGTAAAAGCAAATATTTTATAGCCGGCATTGTTCCTTATATTATCTGGGGAACAATGTCTATACCTTTGCGTAACATAAAAGGTTTTCCGCCACACGAAATTTTATACTACAGGATATTTATTTCCATTATCGTAGTTTGGACAATTATTCTTTTATTCAGAAGGGAAGCACTAAAGAATGATTTCAATTTCTTAAAATCATTAAGCGCCCCTAAGAAAACAAGATTATTGTTGCTTACCATAGTGTCGTCATTTCTGATCACGGGAAACTGGTTCACCTATATTTATGCCGTAAATAGCGTAAGTTTAAAAGCAGCCGCCTTTGCCTATATGGTGTGCCCACTGTTAACTGCGCTCTGTGGATTTATCATTTTAAAGGAACAGTTAACAAAGGTTAAAATTATTGCCCTAATCATTGCATTTATAAGTATCATCCTATTGGCAACAGGCTCTATACATGAAGTAATGTGGGCCATTATCGTCGCATCTTTTTATGCCTTATATGTTATTGTGCTAAAAGTAATTAAAGATGTAGATAAGTTTAATTTTTTGGGCGTTCAGTTAATTTTATCAGGATTAATAATGCTTCCGTTGTATTTTCTTAATGCTGCGCCTTTTCCTACCGAAACCTTCTTTTGGTCGCATATATTGTTGATTGCCATTGTATTTACCATTATTCCACTCTTTTTAAATTCGTATGCACTGTTGGGTATGCCTTCATCGGCCCTGGGTATTTTGATCTATCTCAACCCTATAGTTGCATTTACCGTTGCATTTTTCTACTTTAAAGAGAAAATAGATCTGCACCAATTTTTTGCCTATTTGCTTTTGCTGCTATCGATCGTTATTTTTAACGGACAGTTGCTAAAGAGTGTTGTTTACAAGAAACAGTAAAATATTTTGTTTAATTCGGTATTAGATACACCTGTTGAGTTTTTAAAGGGCGTTGGGCCAAGCCGTGCCGATGTTTTGAAAAAGGATCTCGGCCTGTTCACTTATCAGGACATGCTTGCACACTATCCGTTCAGGTATATCGACCGTACAAAATATTTCAAGATTAACCAGATTAATCCTGATTCGCAATATATCCAGATTATTGGGCGCGTGATCAGCAAAAAAGTAATTGGCGATAAAAGAGCAAAACGTATTGTTGCTGTTTTTAAAGATGAAACCGGAATTATGGAATTGGTTTGGTTCCAGAGCCTAAAATGGGTTGATGATAATATCACTGTTGGCACCGCTTACGTGGCCTTTGGAAAACCAACCATCTTTAACGGTACATTCAGTATCTCGCATCCAGAAATGGAGCTATACCAGCGCAAACAGGTGGGACGGGGAAATTTAACCTTACAGCCGGTTTATAACTCAACAGAGAAGCTTAAAAAGTTTAATCTTGATTCAAAAGGCTTACAGCGTTTAATCGCCGGCTTGTTGGATCAGATCATCCCCCAGGTTCCCGAAAATTTACCACAATACATCATTGATAAGTATCAGCTGCCAGATAAAAGATTGGCGCTACTGAATATTCATTTTCCTAAAAATGTGAAGGATTTAAGTTCAGCAGAAAGACGCCTTAAATTTGAAGAATTATTCTTCATCCAATTACAGCTTTTGCACAATAAACATTTGCGCCAGTTAAAATTTAAAGGTGTAACCTTTGAAAAGGTTGGCGAAAAGGTAAATCGCTTTTATAACGAGTTTTTGCCTTTCGAATTAACCAATGCGCAAAAGCGTGTGGTTAAAGAAATTAGGATAGATACACAACGCGGTGTGCAAATGAACCGGCTTGTACAGGGCGACGTAGGAAGCGGTAAAACTGCGGTTGCACTGATGAGTATGCTCTTAGCAAATGACAACGGCTACCAGGCTTGTATGATGGCTCCCACTGAAATTTTGGCGCGCCAGCACTATGCCTCTATTACAGAACTTGTAACCAACGACCTGGTGCGTGTTGCTATCCTTACAGGAAATACCAAAAAGAAGGAGCGTACTGTTTTGCATGAGCAATTAGAGAATGGAGAAATCGATATTCTGATCGGAACACATGCCCTGATTGAAGATAAGGTTCAATTCAAGAATTTGGGGCTGGTTGTGATTGATGAACAGCATCGTTTTGGTGTAGAGCAACGCGCTAAGCTTTGGCGGAAAAATATTATTCCCCCACACATCCTAGTGATGACCGCTACGCCAATTCCGCGTACTTTGGCCATGACCCTATACGGCGATCTTGATGTTTCGGTTATTGACGAATTACCTGCGGGCAGAAAACCAATAGAAACCAAACACCTTTTTGAAGGCCAACGCCTCAGGATGTTCGGTTTTATGAAGCAGGAAATTGCCAAAGGCAGGCAGGTTTACATTGTTTATCCTTTAATTAAGGAAAGCGAAAAATTAGATCTTTTGCATCTCGAAGCTGGAATTGAGCAGTTGAGCTATCAGTTTCCTAGGCCTGATTACCAAATGAGTATTGTACACGGGCAAATGCCCAATGCCGATAAACAGTTCGAAATGCAGCAGTTTATCGACGGTAAAAGCCAAATTATGGTAGCCACTACCGTAATAGAGGTGGGCGTAAACGTACCTAACGCTTCGGTAATGGTAATTGAAAATGCCGAACGGTTTGGGCTTTCACAGCTGCACCAGTTGCGTGGTAGGGTAGGCCGCGGTGCAGAACAGTCTTTTTGTATATTAATGAGTGGGAATAAGCTGAGTAAAGAAGGTAAGATTCGTTTGGAAACAATGGTAAGAACCAACAACGGCTTCGAAATATCAGAAATAGATTTACAGCTACGCGGCCCTGGCGATATTACAGGAACTCAGCAAAGCGGCGTTTTAGATCTGAAGCTTGCCGACCTGGCCAAAGACCAGATTATTTTGTCTGAAGCACGTAACACCGTAATCGCACTTTTTGAAGACGATCCGCAGCTGGCAAAGCCCGAAAATGCAATCTTAAAAGCTTACCTGCAGAAATTAGAAAGGGGCATTTCTTTCGACAAAATAAGCTAATCTTGTATTAAGTTTGAATTCTTCCAATTATTATAATTTTCTTCTCTTCCTATTTTGCAATAATATTTAGTGCTGTATTATTAGTGCTACTTTGTGTAGTTTGAAATTATTTTTTTACTAATC
The DNA here is from genome assembly GCF_056398925.1 of Pedobacter sp. 01T416_2. Taxonomy (NCBI): domain Bacteria; kingdom Pseudomonadati; phylum Bacteroidota; class Sphingobacteriia; order Sphingobacteriales; family Sphingobacteriaceae; genus Pedobacter; species Pedobacter sp. 01T416_2. Next base: position 68 of record NZ_JBFTQI010000422.1, on the reverse strand, counting down.
AGCCCCTTATAAATATTATTTTACCCCCTTTTTTTTACCTCCTAATATTTCTATCTTGCGTGTAACCA
>NZ_JBFTQI010000421.1:0-5181 GCF_056398925.1 Pedobacter sp. 01T416_2 | reverse complement strand
GATCATAGAAAGCATATAAGCTGGTAATAATGGTAAAAACGAAAATTACGGAGGCAACTGGTGCAATATTGAAGTATTCCATGGGGGTTATTTTAAATCAAGTTTTACGTCTGTAACCAAACGGGCTACCGGATATCTATTGTGTGTTTTTTCGTAATAATCAGAATTTTTATATACAAAATCAAGTTGTGCAGCCGCATTCTTCGCAAATTCGGCATCTGAAGCTTTTTTCGCCTCCAATTTATGCTGTAGTTCTGGATTATTTTTTAGTAATGCTGTTGCAGTATCTTCAAAAACATATGCCGAATAATGTTCTTTCATATCCAGAATTGAATCGAAAAAGTTCCAGTTGAAATAAGAATCAGTAGCCTGTGGCTCCAGTGTTTCTACAATATACCGGTTAACAGGCTGGTTAACATAAACCACAAAATCGCTTGCGTAATATTGGAGGTTCTGTTTTAGTGTATTCAATTTTACGGCTGAGTGCAGATAGTGCCCTTCATAGGGCCTTGTTCCGGTTTTAAAATCGCCGATATAATAACTTTCTACTTCAATTTTCTGATCGTTTTTTAGCTCCCTGATTTTAACATTATTCAGTTTAAGCAGGGCAATTACGCGGTCCCAGGCTTTCGGAATAATGTAGGCAACCGGTTTTTGAATAGACACCGCAGGTTCGAACTTATTCCATTCTTTAATGGTCCTGGTGTAAGGTTTACTACGGTCGTAATATAAACGATCGGCACCGCTTACCGTACTGGGTTTTTGCCCGGCCTCAAAGCCTTTAAAGGTCAGATCGTTTACCTCAGTTTTGTTCAGTTTCCATTCTAAAGGAAATTCCTTTTGTGCAGCAACAAGTTCATCGGCCTTCCGCTTATTCTCTCCAATAACCTTGGCATCGCGTTCTACAAGCTGAATATAGGTTTGCAAAAGCTCGTAAGTGGCATCAACGCGCAAATCGTATGCCTTTAGCATATGCGTTTCGGGCATAAAACCTATGGTGTTGTGCAACGTGGTATATCCGGTAGAGTAACGTGGGGGATCTATAAATCCGGTTATTCCGCTTTCAGGCGTTTCACCTATCGAGTTTACATAGGGAATCATCGGGTAACCCACCTTCTCCATTCCCTTATATAGATCAGGTACCAATGTTTTAGTTAAATAGCCCGAAAGAATCGGGTTCAGCTTATCTTTTTGTGTAGGGATAAGCGTCATTACATATTGATAATCGGCACCATTGCTGGTGTGTGTATCTACAAATATTTCGGGCTGCCAGGTATTAAAAATGAGTTGAAACGCTGCTGAATTTTTCGAATCGGTTTTAATGAAATCACGATTCAGATCGAGGTTCTTGCTATTGCCCCTAAAACCATAAGCAACCGGTCCGTTCTGGTTGGCCCTTGATGTTCCGCTACGGTTAAAACTGCCATCTATATTGTACAGGGGAATAATGCAGATCACCACATCATTTGGCAGTTTACCTGCCTTAAGCAGATCGCGGGCAAGCATCATCGATGCATCCACCCCCTCTGGTTCGCCCGGATGAATGCCGTTGTTGATCAATAAAATCCTTTTATTCTGTTTTCTAATCTCCGAAGGATCAAAAACCCGATCGCGCGACAAAACCAATACATGTAAAGGCTTACCAAAATCTGTACGCCCATAGGTGAACAATTTGGCCTGTGGATAGGTCTTAGTTAGGTTTTCGTAATAGGTTATAGCAGCATTGTAAGTGGAGGTTTCAATTTTTCCGCTCAGCTCGAAAGGTGTTTTTTGTGCGGCAGCTTTTAATCTCATCGAAAGCAAACAAAACACAAAGAATTTTTTCATGCCTTAAATCTAAGAAATGAAATGATGTTATTAAAGGGTTTTACGATAAGATTTAATCGTTCCAAACATATATTTAAAACCTATGGTATAAACGTTGTAAACATCCGGCGAATTGTTTGCAAACTTGGCGCTCGAATCGTTATAACCATCCAAACCTTCGCCAAAAGTATAGTTCGATTGTGCATTAATGTTGATAACGTACCTCATATAGCCATAACCATCGTTGATGAAATAGTTAAAACCGAAGTTTAAAGGTACCGCCATATTAAGGCTTTTATCTTTTCCAGGGAAAGGGCCATAGCCAGGATCGTGTGCTGCCCAGCTTGGTTTATACCGAACAATATCGGTAATCTTGTTGTTAATTACCCCTATACCCAAACCTACATACAAACCCCTTAGATTGTATAAAAACTCGCTTTTATCGTAGTTCACCACCTCACCAAGCATTAGCTTTACATTGGCTGTAATGGCGGAATATTTGTTTACAAACTGACGGTTGTGCAGATCGGTTTCAATATCACCACCCTGAATCATACCATACTGCCCTTCTAAACCCAGGGTTACAAATGGCGTGATATGATAATCGAATACGCCATAGGCTGTGTAACCAAAACCTCCTTTGTACACATCAGTATAAGATTTGTTTATTCCTCCTCCAAAGCCATACGACATTTTAAAAAAATTAGATTGGGCAAAAGAAAAACTTCCTATAAAAACAAGCAGAAGGGTTATGTAAGTAGCTTTCAGCAGATTAAAAATCATATCGTTTTTTTACAAAAATAATATGTTTATCGAATATCTATAACTTTTACCTTTGAATTATGAGCACATACACCAACTTTAACAAATCTCTGGAGCAGCGGTTTATAAAATATGCGAAGATTGATACTCAATCTGATCCAAATTCTCCAACTTGCCCATCAACCCTAAAACAAAAAAACTTAGGTAAAGAATTGGTTCAGGAACTGTTAGAAATTGGCGTTACTGATGCCGAAATAGACGATAATGGCTATGTTTATGGTACGATCCCGTCAAATACAAACAAGCAGTTGCCCGTAATTTTCTTCTGTTCGCATATGGATACCTCGCCAGATTGTAGTGGAGAAAATGTTAAACCGATTATTCATGACAATTATCAAGGAAAGGACTTAATTTTGCCAGATGACAACAATATTATAATAAAACTGTCTGAGCACAAAGACTTAAAGCACCAGATTGGCAACAATATTATCACCGCAAGTGGAACAACTTTATTAGGTGCCGATAATAAAGCAGGGTTAGCAGAAATTATGGAAGCGGCTGCCTTTTTAATGCGCAATCCTGATGTAAAACACGGAACCATAAAGCTACTTTTTACCCCTGATGAAGAAATAGGCCGCGGCGTAGATAAAGCCGATTTAAAGAAACTAGGTGCAGATTTTGGCTATACCATAGATGGGGAAACGCTGGGTTCAATCGAAGATGAAACCTTTTCTGCCGATGGCGCCACCCTTAAAATTTATGGCGTAAGCACTCACCCGGGCTTTGCAAAAGGAAAAATGGAAAGTGCCATTAAGATCCTTGCTGAAATTTTAGATTCGCTGCCAAAAGACACACTCACACCAGAAGCTACACATCAAAAAGAAGGATTTATCCACCCCGTAAGTATGAACGGACAGGTAGAAGAAGCAGAAGCACAGTTTATCATCAGAGATTTTACCGATGAAAAACTAGCCGCACATGGGCAGTTTTTAGAAGAAACCGTAAAAAAGGTGATGGCTAAATACCCAAAGTCTACCTATAAAATTAATATTAAAGCACAGTACCGCAACATGAAACAGGTGTTGGATCAGCATCCTAAAATTGTACAATACGGAATTGAAGCCATTGAACGAGCAGGTGTGGTGGCAAAACAACAAAGTATCCGTGGCGGAACCGATGGCTCGCGACTTTCTTATATGGGCTTACCTTGCCCCAATATTTTTGCCGGAGAACACGCTTTTCATAGCAAACAAGAATGGGTAAGTGTGCAGGACATGGAAAAAGCGGTACAAACCATTATTAACATTGCCTGTATTTGGGAAGAGCGTGGGTAGTTGTAGCAGTTCGGAGTTGGCAGTTTTGAGTTCGGAACCGTATCCAACTCCGAACGCCCAACTCCAGACTCCAAACTTAATAGGAGGCTTGTCCAATATCCAACCTCGCTATTTTTCCTTCTTTGTTTACCTTAAATTTAAAGCAGGTTTTAAAATCACCCCATTGGTCGGAGTGGAAATGACCATATACCTCCAATCCTTTGTTTTCAACTTTATCTATACTGGTAAAACGCTCATGTCCCAGCGCTTTCTTAAAGAAGTTATTAAATTTCATCTGGTTTCCGTCGTCGTAAAAGGCAACATCGATAGCAAATAAAGGAAACCACATTTTTTCATCGCCTTTTTGCAATGCGGTAATAGCGGCCTTCACTTTTGCATTTGATAATTTTGTTAAATCTATCGCCATGGGTTTCTGATTTTATTTTAAGCGAAAGTAAATGCGCGGGTAATAAAATAAATAGTGCTTTAAGCTTTTCATTTGCTTAAGCTTTATTAGTAATCAAAATTAATAAAAAAGATATTTTTAAAGTACATCTTTTTGTTAATTTAGATTGCAAATGATAACTCTCGAGAACGATTATATAAAAGTTAGCCTGGCGGCTAAAGGCGCAGAACTTCAAGGCTTATTTAGTAAAGAAACCAAGCTGGAATATTTATGGAATGCCAATCCTAAATATTGGGCAAAACACAGTCCGGTTTTATTTCCTATTGTTGGCTCATTAAAAAAAAACAGTTTTACTTACCAAGGTAAAAGCTATGAGCTGCCACGCCATGGTTTCGCCCGCGATCATGTTTTTAATTTCGAAAAAATAAGTGAAACTGAAGCTGTTTTTACTTTAACCCAAAATGAAGATACCTTAAAAGTATATCCTTTTTATTTCGAACTGAAACTGAGGTATCAATTAATAGATAGAAAGCTGAGCTTAACTTACGAGGTAAAAAACACCGGTACTGCCGAGCTTTTATTTTCAATTGGTGCGCACCCGGCATTTGCGGTACCCAATACCCCCAATACCGTTTACGAAGATTACTATCTTGCTTTTAATAGCGATGAGAAATTAACTTTCTGGAAACTGGAAGATGGCTTAGTAGCCGACGAAACGGAGCTCATTGAACTGGGTGGCCACAGGTTAAACCTTAAACATGATTTGTTTTATAACGATGCGCTGGTTTTTAAAACCCTTCAAAGCAACTGCATCAGCTTGCTCAACAACAAAAACGATTATGGATTACATTTCCATTTCGATGATTTCCCTTTCTTTGGCATTTGGGCTGCTAC
>NZ_JBFTQI010000420.1:0-5187 GCF_056398925.1 Pedobacter sp. 01T416_2 | reverse complement strand
TCCTACCATAAGTGTTTACATAAAAATCTTTCGTTCCTGTAATTTTTGTTTGAGCATCATCTAATTTAAGCTGCATCAATTTAGTTCCTTTTAATACAGCCAGCAGCAACGAATTTTTAAATTGCGGAATATAATCTGAATTGTAATAAGCTAAACCACTAGGCGCAATGGTTGGTGTCCAATTGATTAATGGCTCTACCACATTGTTCGAACTGCAAAACGATTGTTCTCCACTTTCATTACAAAAACCTTTAATATTTGGCCATCCGTAGTTTCTTCCCTTTTCGATAATATTAATCTCATCATCAGAATCCGGACCATGCTCTGAAGAAAAAATTTTATTGCCCACCTGGGTTAATCCTTGTGCATTTCGATGCCCTAAAGACCAAACCGGGTTATTTGGATAAGGATTATCAGCAGGAATTGATCCATCTAAATTTATCCTTAAAATTTTACCCGCTAAAGAATTAACATTTTGAGGATTGCCAGTATCAGCAGCGTCGCCGGTACTGATAAATAGTTTACCGCCACTGATCAGCAAACGCGAACCATTATGGATTGAAGCCGCAGGAATCTGATCCAATAAAACCTGCGGACTCGTTAAATTTCCTCCGCCGTAAGTATAACGTACAACTTTAGCTTTATAGGTACTACCATAGCCATAAATTACATAAACGTAAGGGTTACTGGTAAAATCGGGATGGAGTGTCATTCCAAGCAAGCCACCTTCTCCATTGGTACGTACTTCGGTTATGGTAAGTAAAGGTGTTACTTGTCCATTGGCAGGATTTAAACGACTAATTTTACCTGCTTTTTCGGTAAACCAAATGAAATTATCAGGTCCATACACCATTTCCCAGGGAAAGCTCAATCCGGATACAACTACTTTTGATTTTAATTCTACATCAGGTAAAGTACCTGGATCGTCGTTATCATCACCATTCTTTTTGCAATTTGTAACGAATAGCATTACAAATAAACAGAGTAGTATTGCCCTCATAACCGTAACGTTTTAGAAATAACAACGTTACGGCTATAAAGTTTTATTGTTTTACTGGGCGGACGTCATTTCGAGCGAAGCACAGCGCAGCCGAGAAATCTTTTAAAGATGCTTAACATCATATTTAAAGATTTTTCCATCGAAGGAGTTCCTTTGGAACACTGCGGTCGAAATGACGATTACACGAGTATTTTACCCCTTATCGTCATCCTCGCGCATGCGGGGATCTTAGACTCAAGTATTATAAGGCATTAAGATTCCCAATCAAGTTGGGAATGACGCCTACACGAGAATTTCAGATCGTAAACATCCAATACCACAGCTATCCCCGTGTTTCCGTCGTCTTTAACGAGTGCATAAATAGCTTTGTGATTTTTATCGCAAAATATTATTTACAATGTCAGATTGTAGCATCCGACACCACGCTAAAACGCCATAACATCAATTCAAATACACATAAGTAATCCCATCCCCGCCTCTATCAGCATGTTCATCTTCCATCCTATTTACCTGACTATATTTACGCAGGTATTCTCTGATCATTTTACGCAAAATACCATCGCCTTTACCGTGAATCAGTTTAATGGACGGAAAGCCGAGCATAATGGCTTTATCTAAATATTTCTCTACTTCAAAGAGGGCGTCTTCAGTTCGTTTTCCACGAAGATCAAGTTCGGCCCTGAAACCAGATACGGCATCATTCATGCGCCCTGCAAAAGAATTTGCACTGCTTTGAACTACTTTTTTAGCTTCACGGTTACTCACCTTTTGAACACGGTTCTTTTTAACAGTCGATCGTAAATCGCCAATAGCCAAAATCAGTTCATTGCGGTTAATTTCTAAAACCTGGCCAATGGTTTCACTATCCGTAAATTTCACTAAATCACCAATTTCAATTTCACCGCCAACAATTACCTGTACTGGTTTAGGGCGCTCTTTCGGAATAGTATTTTTAACCAGCTCTTTTTGCAAATTCTGGCGGAGTTCTTTAGTTACTTCTTTATCAGCTTGCTTTTCCTTAATCTCAGCGATGGTATTTTCAACCAGTTTATTGGCATTTTTAATAATATTCTGCGCCTCTTGTTTCGCCTCTTTAATCAGTACCTTTCTATTCTCCTCTAAAAAGCTTTTCAACTTTTCATTTTCGGCAACCAGGTTTTTAGCTTTATTCTGCTGATTGGCTAAACTTACTTTGGCATCGTAAACATTTTTCTTTTCGCGCTCCAGATCAACAAGCATAGTATCTACGCGGTTCTGGTTAGATCCTGTTTTTTCTTTGGCCAGCTCGATTACCTCTTTTGGCAAACCAATATTCTGAGCGATTTCGAATGCATAAGAACTACCAGGTTTACCCATTTCCAAAATATAAAGCGGTTTCATTTTGGCATTATCAAAAAGCATTGATGCATTTTCCAAACCAGGTGTATTACCTGCAAAAAGCTTTAAATTAGAATAATGGGTAGTAATTACCCCCCTCACCTTTTTATTGTTCAACACCTCTAAAACAGCTTCAGCCATTGGTCCCCCAAACTGCGGATCAGTTCCGGTACCAAACTCATCAATCAGCACCATCGTTTTTGGCGAAGCATGCTCTACAAAATAGCGCATCTTCTTTAGGTGTGCACTGTAAGTACTTAAATCACTTTCTATCGATTGGTCATCGCCGATATCGGCAAAAATATTTTCAAAAATACCCACTTCACTATTCGCATCAACCGGAATTAACAAACCTGTTTGCAACATAATCTGCAAAAGGCCAACGGTTTTCATACAAACCGATTTACCGCCTGCATTTGGTCCTGATACCAATACCACCCGGGTTTCGGCATCTATATGGATATTTAAAGGTGTAACCGTTTTCTTTTCGGCGGCAAATGAAATCGATAATAAAGGGTGCCTTGCATTAATCAGCTTGGTTTTAGGCTCTTTTAACAAACCGGGCATTTCTGCTTCAATATCCATCGCAAATAAAGCCTTTGCACGAACAAAATCCAGTTTGGTAAGGAAACCATGGTAAGAAAGCAATAGTGGCGAATACGGCCGCAAATCGTCCGTTAGCGCAATTAAAATCTTAATAATTTCCCGGCGTTTGTCAAACTCTAAGTCGCGCAGCTTATTATTTAAGGTAAATACTTCTTCAGGCTCAATGTAAACCGTCTGCCCTGTTGCCGATTCATCGTGTACAAAGCCCTTGAGTTTACGCTTGTTCTCGGCCAAAACCGGAATACACATTCTACCATCACGAATGGTTAAACTACCATCGGCAACCCAGTTATTGGCAATCGCCTGCTTGTAGATCGAATCCATTCGCTTACGCACATCTTGTTCAGCTTTCGAAATGGCAGAGGTAATCTCCTGCAATTCTTTTGATGCATTGGGTTTGATCTTTCCTTTGGCATCTATAACGCTTTCTATTTTACGAAGGATCGTTTTTTCGATCGGCAGATGCTCAAATAAAGCTTCTAATGTAGGATATACTTCTGCACGTTCTTCGAAAAAACGGAGTACCGAGAAAACAGTATGCAACGAAGTATATACCTGAAACCACTCATCTTCCAATAGATAAGTGCCTTCAACCCTGATTTTTTCAACCAGCGACTTAATATCAAAAAAGGTATTAATCTGTAGTGGTTCCTGATTTTGCAGAATACTTTTAAACTCGTTTGTTTGACGTAGAAACTTATCAATCTGATCAAAACGGTTCATCACCTGCATCTTCTCTACCATTGTTTGCCCCATCGGACTTAAACAATGTTTGCTAATCAGTTGCCTGATCTCAACAAAACCTAAACGTTCTAAACAGTTTTCGGGATATAACATACTATTGTACAATAGCTGGACTTGGAACTACTTCCGATACGCCAGCTTTTTTTATATTAATTAATGAATCGGCCTGTTTTTTCTTCTTTGCAATTTCAGCAACTGCTTTAACCTTCGATAAAGAATCTGGTTTCATTTTTTTTCTGATCGCAAGAGAATCGGCCTTAAATTTCTTTGCTATCACTAAAGAGTCGGCTTTAAATGCTTTTTTCTTTATTATCAGATCAGCTAATGCCGTTCCCTTTTTTTGCTTGGCTAACAATTTTTGTATGTTTTTATACATCGCCTCTAACGCTACAGGGTTGGTATTATACCATATTAAACTCTTGTTATATTCGGCAGAATCTGTACCAAATTTTTTGTAAATCCCTTTATAATAAGCTGCTGCCACCTTCTTTGCTGAATCTACTACATAAATGCTTGAAAGGTAGCCATCAACAATGTGCATATCGTATAAAATCTTTTCCATTTTATCAGGTTTAATAATGCCATCAGGTATACCAGGTTTGCAACCAAACCATAATATAGCTGTCATTAAAACCCATATTAATCTCTTCATGCTTAATTTAAATATTATTTTTTGCCCAAATTGCGGCAAGGTTATTAATTTTACCAAAAATAGTTATAAATGAGCATAGCTGATAATCTTAAACAATATAAAAGCGAAGTTGAATCAGGCGGGGTAAAACTAATTGCCGTTTCAAAAACACAACCAGTAGAATCAATTTTAGAAGCCTACAACGCCGGACAGCGCATTTTTGGAGAAAACCATGTACAAGAAATGGTAGATAAACAGGCGCAACTTCCAAACGATATCGAATGGCATCTTATTGGCCATTTACAAAGTAATAAGGTAAAATACATTGCCCCTTTTGTAAAACTTATTCATGGGGTAGACAGTTTGAAACTGCTACAGGAAATCAATAAACAAGCGGCAAAAAACAAACGCGTAATTGATTGCTTATTACAGGTTTACATTGCAGATGAAGACACTAAATTCGGACTTGGTTTTGATGAAGTAATCGAATTGCTACGTGCCGAAGACTTAGCCGAATTGAAAAATATCCGTATTGTGGGTTTAATGGGCATTGCCACCAATACCAAGAACGAAAAACAGATTACGACCGAATTTCACGAACTAAAAGTATTTTTTGATGGCATTAAAGTGAGTTTTTTCCGCAAAGACAATGCTTTTAAAGAAATATCKACCGGAATGAGTGCAGATTATAAAATTGCAATTGAAGAAGGAAGTACAATGGTGCGCATTGGCAGCAGTATTTTCGGAAAAAGGGTAATCAAACATTTCAAAAACGATATTACGACCAATTAATATGGATTTTAACATCAGATTTGCGACTGCAGAAGAT
>NZ_JBFTQI010000419.1:0-5189 GCF_056398925.1 Pedobacter sp. 01T416_2 | reverse complement strand
TGCTAGAACTATACTTAGAAATACTCTTTTCATAATTTTTATTCTAATCTTATTTTTAGTTAATTTTCTTCTTCCGTTTCGCCTTCTTCTTCAGTATCATCTGCCTCAGGAGTAGTATCTGCTTCTACTTCTTCACCGTCAGTAACTACTACATCTGTTAAATCTACTGTTTCTTCTTCATCTTCTTCGTGATCAATTTTAGTAACTGACGCAATTTCGTCATCACCTTTTAACGAGATCAAACGAACCCCTTGTGTGGCACGGCCCATTACCCTTAATGCTGATACCGGAATTCTGATTACAATACCTGAACGGTTAATGATCATCAAATCTTCGCTATCTGTAACGTCTTTTATTGAAACTAATTGTCCCGTTTTTTCAGTAACATTAATTGTTTTTACCCCTTTACCACCACGGTTAGTTACACGGTAATCTTCAATATCGGTACGTTTACCGTATCCTTTTTCTGATACTACTAACACTGTAACTTCAGGATTGTTTACAGCAATCATGCCAACAACTTCATCCTGATCGTGTGCAAGCCTAACACCGCGTACGCCAGTAGCTGTTCTACCCATCGGACGAACCGTACTTTCGTTGAAACGGATTGCTCTACCAGAACGTAATGCCATTACAATTTCGCTTTGTCCGTTAGTTAAACAAGCTTCCAATAATACATCACCATCATTAATATTGATGGCATTAATACCATTTACACGTGGACGTGAATAGGCTTCAAGAGAAGTTTTCTTAATGGTACCTTTTTTAGTACACATAATAATGAAATTGTTCTCTAAATATTCCTGATCTTTCAGGTTTTTAACCTTAATGTAGGCTTTAATTTTTTCCTCTTTCGGGATATTGATAATATTCTGGATCGCTCTTCCTTTACTGGTTCGTGAACCTTCTGGAATTTCGTAAACCCTCAACCAGAAACACCTTCCGGCTTCGGTAAAGAACAGCATATAATTGTGGTTTGTGGCCACAAGCATGTGTTCAATAAAATCTTCGTTTCTTGAGTTACTGCCTTTAGATCCTTTTCCGCCTCTACCCTGTGCTCTAAATTCGGTTGCCGGCGTACGTTTTACGTAACCTTCGTGAGAGATGGTGATTACCACTTCTTCATCATCGATGAAATCTTCCATGCTCATGTCTTCGGCTGAGTGAACGATAGTTGTTCTACGCTCATCACCAAATTTCTGACGGATTTCTGCTAACTCATCTTTGATGATCTGCATACGCAAACCTTCATCTGCTAAGATAGATTTTAAATGCTCGATGGTTTTCATTAACTCTGCATACTCTTCTTTGATCTTATCGCGCTCTAGTCCTGTTAAACGACGAAGCGTCATATCCAAAATCGCACGTGCCTGAAGATCGCTCAGTCCGAATTTTTCCATCAAGCCTAAACGGGCATCTTCAGGGGTTTCGGAAGCACGGATTAATTTAATTACTTCATCTAAATGATCTAAAGCAATTAAATAACCTTCTAAAATGTGTGCGCGTTTTTCGGCTTCTGCCAATTCGTAACGGGTACGGCGAACAATCACATCATGGCGGTGATCCACAAAATGCACAATCAAATCTTTAAGATTTAACATTTGTGGACGGCCTTTTACCAATGCAATGTTATTTACACTGAAAGAAGTTTGTAATGCGGTATATTTATATAAGTTGTTTAAAACGATAGAAGCATTTGCATCACGTTTAATTTCATAAACGATGCGGATACCATCTTTGTTCGATTCGTCTTTAATATTCGAAATGCCTTCAAGTTTTTTCTCGCCAACCAATTCAGCAGTACGCTCAATCATCTGTGCTTTGTTAACCTGGTAAGGGATTTCGGTAACAATAATTACCTCGCGGTCTTTAATATTCTCGATTTCGGCTTTTGCACGCATTACAATACGACCACGACCTGTTTCGAAAGCTTCTTTTACCCCCGTATAACCATAAATAATACCACCGGTAGGGAAATCCGGAGCTTTTACAAACTTCATCAATTCCTCGATCGTAATATCTCTATTATCGATATAGCTTACCACACCATCAATTACTTCGGTTAAGTTGTGAGGTGCCATATTGGTGGCCATACCTACCGCAATACCAGAAGATCCGTTAACCAATAAGTTCGGGATTTTTGCAGGTAAAACGGTTGGTTCTTGTAAGGTATCATCAAAGTTTAACTGAAAATCTACAGTATCTTTATTGATATCAGCAAGCATTTCTTCGGCTATTTTCGAAAAACGTGCCTCAGTATAACGCATTGCAGCCGGAGAGTCACCATCAATGTGACCAAAGTTTCCTTGTCCATCAACCATTGGGTAACGTAAGCTCCAATCCTGAGCCATACGAACCATAGTAAAGTATACAGATGCATCACCATGTGGGTGATACTTACCTAAAACCTCCCCTACAATACGGGCAGATTTTTTATGTGGTTTATTACTGGTTACACCAAGATCGAGCATACCATATAAAACACGGCGGTGTACCGGTTTCAATCCATCACGTACATCAGGCAAAGCCCTCGATACGATTACCGACATTGAGTAATCAATGTAGGCCGATTTCATCTGCTCCTCTATATTAATTTGAATGATTTTGTCGTTCTGCTGATTTTCTAAATCTTCTGCCATAAATTATTATTCTCGCTACTTAAAACGATATTAAAAAGGGTATTACTATAACCTTGCGAATTTAACAAAATTTAGCCGAATTAAGGCATTGTGGAAAAGTTTTGACCTTTGTTATAGGTTTTTTATTCCCAATGGGATTTTAATTTATTGAGGGCCAGTTTAACGAGTTTTACAGCATTTGCAAAAAAATGGGTTGAAAGTTTTTTTGAAAATGTGAGGTTCTATTTCAGTGGCGGTCTGTAGTCCTGCTACCGCTGCAAGTCCTCGTTCGTACCTCATTGTGGGTTTTCCGCTATATCAGGTTTATATACAGAGGACAGTATTTCATATTTGGACCTAAACCTCGCAAGATTCAAAAACCTACGAGGTTTGTAGAGAACTAAAATTTACAATCTTAACTAATTCTGATACTTTTGCGTTTCAAATTACATATAATGGCAAACGGAAAGAAATCTGCAATGAGTTTTATTATGGTTACCCTCCTGATCGATTTTACGGGTTTTGGGTTGATCATTCCGGTTTTACCAAAACTTATTCAGGATTTCACTGGCGGTGGCTTTGGTTTAGCGGCAGAATATGGTGGCTGGCTCACCCTTGCATATGCATCAGTACAATTTATATTCTCTCCAATTATCGGTGCAATGAGCGATCGGTACGGACGAAGACCGGTATTATTAAGCTCTTTGTTCGGTTTAGGTATCGATTACATCTTTCTAGCTTTCGCCCCTTCTATTGTTTGGTTATTTGTAGGAAGGATTATTGCAGGAATAACAGGCGCAAGTTTTACAACCGCACAAGCATACATTGCTGATGTTTCTCCTCCAGAAAAAAGAGCGCAAAATTTCGGCCTGGTTGGTGCAGCATTTGGTGTTGGATTTATCTTAGGTCCGGTTTTAGGTGGGGCTTTCAGCCATTTTGGTACCCGGGTTCCTTTTATGATTGCTGCAGGTTTATCTTTAATTAACTGGCTTTACGGTTATTTTATACTGCCAGAATCTTTACCTGTTGAAAAACGCAGGGCTTTTGACTGGAAAAGGGCAAATCCAATCGGTTCGTTGTTAAGCATTGGCAAATACCCTGCATTATTGGGCTTAATGGCTACCTTATTCTTACTATACTTTGCCAGTCACGCTGTTCAATCCAACTGGACATTTTATACCATGGAGAAATTTAAATGGGATGCTGCATGGGTAGGCTATTCATTAGGTTTTGTGGGTTTGGTTGTGGGCCTTGTTCAAGGTGGTTTAATAAGGGTGATCCTTCCTAAAATCGGAGAAAAGAAAGCGGTTTACTTTGGTCTTATTTTATACATCATAGGCTTCATAGCTTTTGCTTTTGCAAGCAAGGGCTGGATGATGTTTGCTTTTATGCTTCCTTATGGTTTAGCCGGAATCTGCGGACCGGCCATGCAGGGCTTGATTTCGAATCAGGTACCTTCGAATGCACAAGGTGAAATGCAGGGTGTTTTAACAGGTTTACAAAGTTTAGCGGCCATATTTGCCCCTTGGGTAATGACACATATATTTGCTTATTTTATCGAAGGCAAGGCTCCGGTTTATTTTCCGGGCGCACCATTTATATTGAGTGCGGTGTTAACTTTAATCGGATTGTTTATCTGTTTAAGGAGCTTGAAGAAATACCATTAGTAAGCCTTAAACGCGGTCATCGTTGACTGAAGTAGACGCAACCCAAAAACCTACCCTGTTTGAATGAAGTCCCTGAAACAAGTTCAGGGTGACGCAACCATTGTAGTCCTTTTCTGTAGATGAACGGGAAAAAAAGCTTAAAGCAACTCATTAGCCAAATTAGCCAACTCGCTCCTCTCGCCTTTATGTAAGGTAATATGGGCATACAGCGGGTGGTTTTTAGCGTTTTCGATTAAATAAGACAGGCCATTACTTTCAGAATCTAGGTATGGCGTATCAATCTGATAAATATCGCCTGTGAAAACTATTTTGGTATGTTCGCCCGCCCTCGAAATTATCGTTTTCACTTCATGGGGTGTTAAATTCTGTGCCTCATCAATAATAAAGAAAATTTTGGTGAGGGTTCTTCCCCGGATAAAAGCCAATGGCGCAATCGCTATTTTTTCGGTTATAATCAGTTCATCAATCTTTTCCGACATTTTATCATCGCCGATAAACTGCTCTTTAATAAACCGCAGATTATCCCAAATGGGTGCCATAAAAGGATCAGTTTTCGATTTTGCATCGCCTGGTAAGAAACCGATGTCTTTATTGCTCAGGGAAACAATCGGTCGCGTTACATAAATCTGTCTAAAGTTTTTACGCTGTTCTAAAGCGCTTGCCAAAGCCAATAGCGTTTTACCTGTTCCGGCATTCCCTTGTATGCTCACCAGCTTAATTTCAGGATCTAAAAGTGCATGAATGGCAAATGCCTGTTCAATATTTTTAGGTTTGATTTTAAATATAGGATCAGTAGAAACTGCAGAAATTGTTTTTAAACTGTTGTTATAAAATACATTTGCTGTTTTTCTCTTATTCCTTAAAATATAAAAGTGATTGCCATTTTTAGGTGGCAGTTCTACTT
>NZ_JBFTQI010000418.1:0-5190 GCF_056398925.1 Pedobacter sp. 01T416_2 | reverse complement strand
GTATAAGCATATTGGTTGCTGTACCAACGGAAGGGATTTAGTTTACGGTAAGCAGGTCGGTTGATCCGACGGCCATAATTAAGCGCAAAAGTACTTTTATCATTTGCACGATAAGCGATGTAAAATGTAGGGAAAAGACGGAAATACTCATTTCGATTTTGTTCATTAACGGATATGCCATCAATCTGCGTATATTCTCCACGCAGCCCAGCTTGAAAATCCCAACTCCTTATGGTTTTATTATAATTGACATAGAGGGCCTGTGTATTTTCCTGATAGTTGAAAAGGTTGGTTTGGCCCAGATCTAATTCGTAAATTGCATTACGGGCTTTGTAAAATGCAAGATCACTCTGGTTATTGATAAAGCTCAGTTTTGTACCGAAGGATAACTTAAAGGTTTTATAGGGCAAGTCTACATCGACTTTTAAGGTATATAAATCTATATTTTGTTTGCTGGTTGATAGGTATTCGACAAAAGAATTCGGAATAATCGCTCCATTTTGGGAATAACTTGTATTGTTAAAAAGCCTGTTTTTATCATCATTGTATTTAAACCAATCGCCGTTAATGGTCAATTCTTTCCCTGCTGAATCCAAGGCCTGTTTTAAATAAATATTGGCCGAATGATAATGAGACCTGATTTTGGCATTGGCATCAGAATTCAACACCGAATCTAAATTACCTGTTTTGCTATAAACAGTGGTTTTAACATTTTCTTCGGAATGGAAGTTGGTTAAACCACCGTTATATGATAAACCCAATACTGTTTTTGGGGAGACCTGATAATCAATTCCGATCTGTCCGCTGGGTACCGTTCTAAAATTCCGGTCTTTATTTACAATATTCCAGCTCTGTGTAGGATAAAAAACGTCACTTTGTTCAAACGGCACAAGAGATCCTTTTCTGATATTGAAATTTGAGGAGAGCGTAATTTTATTTTTCCGAAAACTCAAATTCCCACCTCCTGATGCCGTTGGATGAGTAGCTTGTGAAAAAACAGTATTAACCGACCCTCTAAAGCCTTCGGCAGTAACTTTCTTCAATACAATATTAATCAAGCCATTATTTCCCTGGGCATCATATTTTGCCGGCGGATTGGTAATCACTTCAATCTTGGCAATGACGCCTGATGGAATTGATTTTAAATAATTCGCCAGTTCATCATCCGATAAGGGCACCAGTTTATCGTTAATCATAATGTTAATACTACCCCTGCCCACCAATGAAACCCTATCATTCAAAACCCGCACGCCAGGCACTTTCGAAAGTAATTCCAATGCATCGGTTCCGACAGCAGAAATGCTATTCTCTACATTAAAAATGGTCCTGTCGATCTGTTTTTCTATTAAAGCTTTTCTAGCATTGATCTGGACATCAGTAAGCCTGTTTGGGTTTTCCTGAAGTTGAATATTAATTACAGTATCTTCTGTTAAGGCAAATGACTGGTTTACAGCTTTAAAATTGATTGCAGAAAAAACAACCGAATATTTCCCCGATGGTAATTTGAATTGGTAAGTGCCTAAACTATCGGTTTGGGTATAAAATACTTTATTTTGAGGTGCTGAAATCTTAACCGTAACAAAGGGTAAAGTTTTAAACTCCTTATCCGTTACCTTGCCCGAAAGGTTAAACTGTGCCCGGGAAGAGAAGCCACAAAAAACAGCAATAAAAAAGAAAATAGACCGGAACATCTAACGGTTTAAATCAGTACCGTATAATTTGGCTTTTTTTGTTTTTATATCAAAAAATAAGCTATCAGCCCTCACTTTAGTATCGCCCGAGGTCATGGTGGCGTCGTTAACAAGCACTGTATTATCTTTTTTATTGTAAACAATTTTAGAACCTGACAACTTTATCTTGTTATAGAACAACCTTGCATTTCCAAATAGAGATACGATAGATCTATCCTTACTCATTTTAACAGAATCCTTGGCAACATATTCTACTTTGTCATTCAACTTTGTTAAAAAATCCTTCTCATGCGCAGCATCATGTATATTCAATCCAACCTTACCCTCTCCATTTTCAGCCCTATAGCTTCCGTCTTTCAAATTAAATACAATTATTTTAGCAGTTGCAGATCCACCTTCTTTGGCTTTTAATACTGCATTTTTGGCGATCATTTTACCATTAAGTTGATCCAATTCTACGTATTCGGCTTCTAATCTACAGTTCACAATATCGATAACCGCATTTTCCATGTAAGAAACTTTATGCTTCACATCACCGATTATTTTTTTGAATGAAATGATTTTAGGCTCAACTGGTCCGCCAACTTTTGTTGTATCATTTTTCATCGCAGCAACCTTCTGTTTGCCATCGCTAAGATAAAACCGGTTATAAAGCGCTTCATTTTTGATCGTATATTTTTTAGGTTCAGAATACAGCACAATCATTTTATCTGTATTATAAGTATTTTTTGAAATCAACTTTTCTCCAATAAATTTAACCAGTACCTTATCGCCAGCTTTAAAATTGTCATCCTTTATGTTCTGTGTTTTAAGGTTTAGGTTGATGGTAAAAAACCCATCATTCAAAACAATCTTTTCAATCTTACCATTGGCACCTTTTTGAATTGATTTAATTTTAGAGGAAGCAAAACGTGCTTTATTGGCTTCATATAAAAAAGCATGCTTGTCTATTTTTGGTTCGTAAATTAATTTTCCCGTTAAGGTTGTTACTTTTGTCGGATTATAGATTGGTCCATCTGTTTCTGCGATAACTTTACCACTTTTATTCATTCTCTTCATATTCGCAATCCTACCCGATATGTAGGCTATAAGTCCATCGCCAATCTTAATTTTTTCTTTAAAGCCAGTGGCTTCTACCGCATAGACTTTCCCTTCTGATAATAAATCGAATGTATAGCCACCCACTGAAGTTTTTCCAATTTTCAGCACTTTTCCCTTCAAAGTTCCCTTATAAAAATCTTTTGAAGGTTTACTCTCCTCCTTTTTATTTTGCGCGTATACCACCTGAACAGCAAATAACCAGATCAGTCCCATGACAACAGGTATTGCTAATAAATACATTAATTTCTTCATGTTTTTAGATTTAGCGTGGAACAACATTTTAATCCGGTCTTTAATCGGGCTCTTCACAAAATTGTGGATCAGCGGTACATCACTTTTGCTGATCGTCAATTTTAACAGGAGGTTGGCGTATTCCTGATTGCCAAAATCTGTAGAAGTGATTTCATCTGCCTCATATTCATGTATCTGCTCTAAAGCTTTATCATATAAGTAAACAACAGGATTAAACCACAAAACGGCTTTAAAAACCATTAAAACAATTTTATCTATCGAATGGTATTGCCTGGCATGAACCTGTTCGTGTTTGAGCAAAATCGATAAATCGGCTGTACTTAAATCTTCATCATTTATAAAAACATAGTTAAAAAAAGAGCAATTGGTAAAACCTTCTGTTTTGGTAATCAGCTTTAGGCCATCGCCATTTTTAGTGTACCTATTGGTATGCTTAAGCAAGCTGAACAAACGCCACAGGCAAACCAACAGTAAAAGTGAAGTTGTAATACCATAAACGTAATACATCACCGCCATCCAGTCGATTTTATGCACTACCCCTGGCTGGTACTTCACCACAATGGGCTGAATGAGCTGAACAGGTGCTTGAGTTAGGGGTTTTATTTCAGGTATATTAACCGGAACCTCAGTTTCCACTATTGTTATTTCTCGCTTAACTTCGAACTGCAAAGCCGGAATAATAAAACTAAGCAATAGTGTAGCCAGCAAATAAAAGCGGTTGATTTTAAAGAAAGTCAGTTTTCTTAAAACCAGCAGGTAGAAGCCAAAGAATAACACCGTACAGGCGGTAACTTTGAGTAGGTAGGTTAACCATTCCATAGCTATAATTTACTAACAACCACGTTTCGAAAAAGCTACAAATCCATCTAAAATCAGGTTGCTGATTCTTCGGATATTTTTTTCCTGATTGATATATTCCAGCGTTTTACTATCCGAAATATTTCCAAGTTCAATTAAAACTGCAGGTATTTTAGATTCGCGGAGCAACAAAAGGTTTGCGTTTTTTAATGAATCTCTTACTTCCATCCCTTTAAGCTGTTTCAGATTGCTTAAAATACCAGCCCCCAGATCTTCCGCAGTTTTAATATTGCTGTTCTGTTTCGAAACATAAACCTCAATTCCACCGAAAGGTACAGCGGCATTTGCAAGTGTTGCATTATGATGGATGGAAATAAAAGCCGTAGCCTCTTGTTTCGGTAAACGATCGCGAAGTGAAATAAACTGGTCAGAATTTCTTGTTAATATTACTTTAATCCCTCTTTTTGCTGCTTCTTCCTTTAGGATTTTTACCGCCCTTAGGTTTAAGTCTTTTTCCTTTTGTCCATCCAGGGCACTTACAGCTCCATCTTTTCCGCCATGGCCGGCATCAATAACCAATGTAGGTTCTACTTCATTAAAAGCAGTATTCGGATTAACCTTAATATTGCTGTTTAAATACCTCATGGCATAAACATTTGGCTTTATGGGCGCATCTGCCGAAGCCTGGTTCCCTGCTAATGTTTTCTCAACAATAATTTCTTTGCGGTTTATAAATGCCATACAGCAGATCATTAAAACCGGAACAATGGCTAAATAGGCAAGCTTTTGCAACTTGGCATTTGGTTCTTTATACAACATCATGATTCTATTTTTTAGTGGAAGTTTACTAAAACTATTAATGGCTAAATTTTTAGCTGGCATAGCCAGGTTTAAGAGCAGGGAAGCATAAACTTTCTTATCTGCAACTTTAGAAGTTTCACGGTCGGCCAGAAATTCGTGATTGTGATCGATGGCATTCCGCCAGAAATAAATAATGGGGTTAAACCAAAGGAGAGCAGTAACGAAATTGACTAAAAGTTTGTCGACAGCATGCAACTGCTTCACATGAACGTATYCGTGTTTAATTACCAGATTCTTTTCTTCGTGCTGCAAAGAGGAGTCGACAATAATCTGGTTAAAAAAAGAACAGTTTTTTATGGTTGATTTCGCATCGACCAAGATAACAGCTCCGTTTCTGTCTATGGCATGTTTACGTAATTGAATCTGAATACGTACCATCATAAAAAACATTCTAAAAACAAGGGCGGCTAAAACCAAGCAGTAACCATACATGAGCACTTGATCCCAGTTTATGGTAGTGTTGGCAGTATTACCTTCATCTATAAAA
>NZ_JBFTQI010000417.1:0-5211 GCF_056398925.1 Pedobacter sp. 01T416_2 | reverse complement strand
CTGCTGGGTGGCCTCCTGTTTACTTTTCTATTTTGGCAAGAAAGGTTAGCGCTCAATCTGCTTATTTATAGCATCTATTTACTGGYTATCACCTTTATTAATCCAGATGTAGTTAARGGTATAAAGCTAAAAATTTACGGTTTAGCACACCTTTTGGCCGCAGTACTGGTGGTAGTTAATAATTCTGATTTATCTGTTGCCACCTATTATATCAGTTTGCTGTTATTTATCGGCTTTAGTCATAACCAGCAGATCAGAACGATTTTTGCCGCTTTTCTTGCCAGTATTTTACAAATGATAACGGTTCCTTTTAATGCCATAAAACATTTAAGTAAAATAAGCATAGGTAATTTTAACCTGAAACCTATTTTCAAATTAATTAAGTACATTTTTATTCCAGTTATTGCCGTAATCTTTTTTGCGTGTTTATATTCTGCAGCCAATAATGTTTTTGCCCACTATGCCGAAAGCGTATTAACTAACATCGGACTGTTTTTAGAAAATATACTCCATTTCTTTTTTAAAGATTTAAGTATCGAACGTATCATACATTTCTGCTTTGGATTAGCCTTAACAGGAGGTTTAATACTCGCATTTTTTGATAAAACTTTAGAAAAAGCAGAACTGACATGCAAGGAACAATTAGTAAGGATCAGAAGAACATCAGGTCAAAAAACGATTTGGTACCACATTGTAGAAACATTTAGCGGCAACCTCTTAACACGGAAAATGGCTTTAAAAACCGAATACATTGTAGGCATAATTTCGTTTATTGCCCTTAACCTCCTATTGTTGTTATTAAATGCCATCGATATTACCACGCTTTGGTTCGGTTATAAACCTTCAGGAAATTTCTCTGGAGAGCTACACCAGGGCACCAATACGCTAATCTTTAGTATTATAATGGCCATGGCGGTAATCCTTTACTTTTTTAGGGGAAATCTGAATTTTTATCGTAAAAGCAAAACATTAAGGGTGCTTGCCTTTACCTGGATGGTTCAAAATTTCATCCTGATCATCTCCGTATTTATCCGCGATGGTTATTATATCGAATTTCATGGTTTAACACATAAAAGAATCGGTGTTTTGGTCTTCGCCACACTTTGCATCATCGGTTTGGCAACGGTTTATTTTAAAGTAGCGAAACAGAAAACAATATTCTACCTTTTCAAAGTAAATGGTAACATCTGGTTTGCCCTTTTATTAACTTTTAGCATCATCAACTGGGATGTTTTAATTGTAAAATATAACCTCAACCATGTTGATGCCGTTGCTATTGATCCTTATTATCTAACCTCTTTATCAGAAAAGACGCTCCCATTCTTAGATAAAAACAGATCAAAAATCCATCCTTCAACCAATAATGATTCTGAAGTTGCCAAAGTAGATCGACCGGAAGAAGCGCTAATGAGAAAATTAGACGAGCGAATTGGTTATTTCAAAGAACGTTACGAAAAATCGGGCTGGTTATCGTGGAATTTACAGGATTGGAATACCGCGGAATATTTTGGGTTAAATAAATAAAATCATGTCAAAGAATCTGCTAGCGCTACTAATAATTTTTCTATCCATTTTGCAGGGTCCATTTATATATTATTATGGAGGGGGTTTTATGTCCTTTGTATTTATACTACCGTACCTTTTTATTGGACTTATTCTGTCATCATTTTTACTATACAGTATTATAGCGAAAAAAGGTATAGCCACAAAATTCCATATAACAGCATTAACTTTCGGCGTTTGCCTAGGTACTATTTCACTTTTTAGTGAAGACTATTTTGAAAAAATTGATTGGCATTTCAGAAAAGGACAGAGAAAGGAAATCATATCACGGATTAAAAGCGGCAGCATAATATATGATGCTAACAAATCAGTTCATCATCTGAACGAATTTAAGTATGCACTAATATCAAATGGAGGAAATGACATTTCAATATCCACAAATGAAAAAAATCAGGTAACGGTAGAGTTTTTCATTAACCGTGGCTTTTTAGATCATTATTCCGCATTTGTATATACAGATGCTCCGAATGAAATTAAGCGTTTAGAAAAAGAAATTCAATCTTCTTTTAAGGAAAATAATTTTAAAATCACAAAAAACTGGTACCGCTTAAATTATTGATAAACTAAATTATAATTAACCGCTCAACCCTTAGCTCCCTGATGCAAACCGCATCGGGGAAACTAAAAATTATTTAATTATCCATTTAAAACGTATATTAAAATATAAAAATCATGAAAAATCCAGAAACATTAAATTCAGGCAAACTAAGAATCATCATTATTTTAAGCATAATAGCATCAATATTAGCTATTCCTTTAATAGCCATGCAATTTACAAATGAGGTACAGTGGGACTTAAGGGATTTTGTTGCCGCTGGCATATTACTGCTTAGTACGGGTTTAGCCATTGAGCTTGTAATTAGAAACATGAAAACAGGCACCAGTAGGACCATAGTCCTAATTGTAATTTTAATTGCATTGTTTTTAATCTGGGCAGAAATGGCTGTTGGAATTTTTGGGTCGCCGATTGCAGGAAGTTAGCACATTTTTAAAACAAATGTATAATGCCATTTCCAAATACGACCTAATATCGGCGATCTTAAGCCAATAAACACTTTTATTGGCTATACTCCCCTTAAATCAAAATTAACGACAATGAAAAAAATAATCTCAATAACTTTATTAAGTTTTACCATACTAGCATCATCCTGCACTGAGGAAATTAAAACCATTTCTACGGAAACAAGTAACATTCAAACGAAAAGTCAGCCTAAAATACAATACGATTCTCCAATTATCATTGGTAAAACAGATATTCTGCTATACCCATTAAGATTAAATGATGGCGATTACGATAGTTATAAAAGAGACGTGAATTCCAATCATTGGAACCTCATCTTTCACAATGTTATTTCAGGTAAAAGCGAATTATTGACTAAAGAAAAAGTTATTATCAACTCCTTCAATATTGGTCATTCAGAACATAGTCCAAATAATCAAAATACTTTATCCGATCAGTTTATCTACTATAATATTACCGATTCTGACTATGATGGAAATAAAAAACTAACAGACAGAGATCCTAGTAAACTTTACCTCTCTAACCTGGAGGGAAAATCATTTATCCGGATATCTCCAAACAACTATGATGTAAGTAGTTGGAAAATAGACGATAAACATGATTTAATATTAATGGATCTGATAAAGGATACTAATGGAGATAAAGAATTTGATGATAAGGATGAGGTTGAATATTTTACATACAACTTAAAAACAGGGGCTTTAAAAACTGTCTTCGATAAGAACTTTAAAGATCAAATTAAAAATTTAGCAAAAAAAGTATTGTAGAATAGCTACATCTGCTTCTTTATTGAGGTTAAGGCCCTATAATCAGCTTGTGTACCACATCACTTTTCCCGATTAACACAAAACGTTCATTTTCTGAAAAAATCGGCAATTGCTATTTGTTTAAAGGGTTTGAAATTGTAGCTTTGGGCAAATTTTGTAGCAAATGAATATTCACGAATACCAGGGTAAACAAATATTAAAAAGTTTCGGTGTTAACGTTCAAGAAGGAATAGTTGCCGATACTCCTGAGCAAGCTGTTGAGGCTGCTAAGCAACTGAAAATAGATTACAATTCTGACTGGGTTGTAATTAAAGCGCAAATCCACGCTGGTGGTCGCGGTAAAGGTGGAGGTGTTAAATTAGCCAAAAACCTTGAAGAAGTTAAACAACGTGCAACCGACATTATTGGTATGCAATTGGTGACTCCTCAAACCGGCCCTGAAGGTAAATTAGTGAGTAAAATTTTAGTTGCTCAGGATGTTTATTATCCGGGTGCTTCTGAAACCAAAGAATTCTACATTTCTGTATTGTTAGACCGTGCAAAAGGCCGTAACATTATCATGTACAGCACCGAAGGTGGTATGGATATCGAAGAAGTTGCCGAGCACACTCCACACTTAATTTTCAAAGAAGAAATCGACCCTAAAGTTGGCTTACAAGGCTTCCAAGCCCGTAAAGTAGCTTTTAACTTAGGCGTTAGTGGTGCTGCACATAAAGAAATGGTTAAATTTGTAACCGCTTTATACAAAGCTTACGAAGCTACCGACTCTTCAATGTTCGAAATCAACCCGGTATTAAAAACTTCTGATGATAAAGTAATTGCAGTTGATGCTAAAGTGAATCTGGATGAAAACGCTTTATTCCGTCATCCTGATTATGCAGCAATGCGCGATGTTACGGAAGAAGATCCGATGGAAGTTGAAGCAAGTGCTTCTAACCTAAACTTCGTTAACCTTGATGGTAACGTAGGTTGTATGGTTAACGGTGCTGGTTTAGCTATGGCTACCATGGATATTATTAAATTGGCCGGTGGTGAGCCTGCTAACTTCTTAGACGTTGGCGGAACTGCCAATGCACAAACAGTTAAAGCTGCCTTCAACATCATTTTGAAAGATCCAAACGTTAAAGCAATTTTGATCAACATTTTCGGTGGTATTGTTCGTTGTGATCGTGTTGCTCAAGGTGTAATTGATGCTTATAAAGAAATCGGTAATATTCCGGTGCCAATTATCTGCCGTTTACAAGGTACAAATGCCGAAGAAGCTAAAAAATTAATTGATGAATCTGGCCTTCAGGTTTACTCAGCAATCGCTTTAAAAGAAGCTGCAGATTTAGTTACTAAAGTATTGGCTGAACAAGCATAGGCTTAAGCTAAAAGTCGAAAGACCAAAGCTTAAAGCAATACATATTTTAAAACCTTTCAGTGAAAACTGGAAGGTTTTTTCATTTCCGAACCTTCATTGCGAAGCCGATTTTTCTCGACTGTGGCAATCTCTAGATAAAGTTTCAATTATTATGAAAATCAAGGTCCTGTTCTCTTCGGCCCCGATAGCCCTGCTATCACTGCAATCTTTTTGCGATTGTCAGTCTGAGCGGAGTCGAAGACCCTGCAGCAAAAAGTATTTTCGTTATATCAGGTTTATTTAACTTGGGTCCGTCGTACTTCGGAAAAAAAACCAACGTTGAACTTCCTAAGTCTAGCTCCACGCTACCCTGTTAGACTTCGGAAGTTAATCTGTGCGGAATTCCAAAATATCACCAGGCTGGCAATCTAAAGCCTTACAAATCGCCTCTAACGTTTCCAAACGGACAGCCTTTGCTTTGCCTGTTTTGAGTATCGATAAATTAGACATTGTAATCC
>NZ_JBFTQI010000416.1:0-5220 GCF_056398925.1 Pedobacter sp. 01T416_2 | reverse complement strand
CAATAATAATGATGCAAAGCGCAACCAATAAAAATGTTGGCAGCATTTGATAGGCTACTTTTAAGGTGCGGCCGGGAGGATCGACAAAAAGATTAAAGGTAACTCTGTAATCGTACACCAGTTTGCCACTAACAGAGAGGTTGGTTACCCTGTTCTGAACGTTCGGATCAGTCAATGTGCCATCAATGATGACTCCAAACGGTGTTTTTTGGTCTGCTTTGAACAACGTATCAGTACTGGTGTCAAATATGGGGATGTTGCCGATATTGGTATCGAAGTTAATCTCAATTGACTGGAAAGTGAGCAGATACTGCAGATTGGAATCTAACCCGTTCCTTTTAACGATCGAGCGGAAAACACTGTCCATAGTGCTTTCTTTTCGCAGGTCTTTTAATAGTGTATTACTAATGCTTTGTGAGCGTTTAACAAATTCTTTCTTATTGCTTAAGTATGCTTGTTTGAGCGCGGGCATATTTCTCGAGAGGATCGAATCGATAATCTTTCCGCCGCCCTTATATACTTTGTCTTCGGATATACTGCGTCCATATTCGTCGTTAATCAGCGTTTTTTCTTTTAAACTATAGTCCCTGTCTCTCAGAACGTAAGAATTATAGGTTAACCTGAGCTGTACCAGAAGCAATATCAGAAAGCTGATCAATACTACTGCCTTATATATACGATCTTTCATTTTATCCTTTAAAAATAGCCGTATTATTTCATAAATACCATAACGTTAAGCTTTTGTTAGGTTTCTGTTACGTTTTCGTTCGACAAATTCTTTCAATGTCGGGTGTAGCTTTGAATAATGGAAAGCAGTATGCAATAAAAACCATATTAATGTTGATCGAATTGAGGTTAGTAAACGTCTGTAATCCAGTAAATCTTTCAAATAAATAACACAAATCACATAACCAAAAAAAGAGAAATGACCTTTAAAAGGATTTTATCATTATTGCTTATCGTTTCGGGAACGATAGCTATTTATCCGGCAATGGCCCAGCAAAAATCGGCCAATAAACCACTGCCCGAACTTCAACAGGATTTTGTCGACCTTGGGTTGGGCATGTTTATCCATTACGGGATGCCAACTTTTATGGATCAGGACTGGTCTGATCCTGATGCCGACCTTTCATTGTTCCAATCGCCAAAACTAGATGCAGACCAATGGGCAAAAGCCGCAAAATCTGCTAACATGACCTATGGTTGCCTTACCACTAAACACCATAGCGGTTTCCCGATCTGGAATACCAAAACGACAGCGTATAACGTAATGAATACGCCTTTAAAACGCGATGTAGTTAAGGAATATGCAGATGCTTTCCGCAAAAACGGATTAAAGGTAATGTTGTATTATTCCATATTGGATACCCACCATGGCATCCGCCCAAACCAGATTACTCCAGCCCACGTTAAGATGATCAAAGATCAGATTACCGAACTGCTCACCAATTATGGCGAGATCACAGCGTTGATTATTGATGGATGGGACGCCCCATGGTCGAGGATTTCTTATGATCAGGTACCTTTTGAAGATATCTATTACCTGATTAAGTCATTACAGCCAAACTGTTTGGTGATGGATTTAAATGCGGCAAAATATCCTACACAGGCGCTATTTTATACCGATATTAAATCTTACGAACAAGGCGCAGGGCAGTTTATTTCTAAAGAAAACAACAAACTTCCGGCACTTGCCTGTCTTCCGTTGCAGGCCAACTGGTTCTGGAAAACTTCTTTCCCTACCACTCCGGTAAAAAACGTACCTGAATTGGTGAACAAATTCATCATTCCCTACAACGGCGCCTATTGCAATTTTATTCTCAATGTAGCGCCAGGTAAAAACGGTTTGATAGATGATAACGCTTTGGCAGCACTTAAAGAAATGGGCCAGATATATAAAAAATCTACAGATCTTCCACGTATTCCTGCGCACGCTGCACCGATTATTTCGAGCAACATCGCCAAGCACATCAAAAGCAACAGCAGCTGGAGTGATGATATGAATATTATGGATTTTGCCAATGATGATGATTTCGGTTCGAGCTGGTCGTCCAATCACACCGTAAAATCGCCATGGTATGAGCTGAATTTCGATAAAGCTGTTCCCTGTAATATGGTGGTACTAACCGCGGGCAATAACAGAAAAGCTACCTACAGTTTACAATACTATGCAAATGGTAAATGGAATGCTTTAGCTGCAAAAAATGAGGGAGAGAAAAAGGCGAGTATTTTTAGATTCGAGCGTATCTGGTGCGAAAAAATAAAGGTAACCATCACAGACTTTGATAGCCCGCCCGCTATTGCTGAACTAGGGGTGTTTAACGAAAGAAAATAAGATGTGTTAGCCGGATCATTTTTGGCCCGGCTAATTTATTAACCGCTCTTGTTTGACAGATACAGATGGAAATTGACTACTCCAGGTGATATCGACAAACATTTTTTGAAATAACCTAACATAAAAACCAACCAAACTTTATGAACCAAAATTTTACTATTAAGGTAAGGCATTTGCCAGATCTGGGTAACCCCTGAGGCTGTTCGCAGTATTTAGTGCCTGTTTATTGCTTTTGGGCAGTCCCACTTATGCGCAACAGCGCGCAACAATCAAAATTACAGGTAATCTATTTTTCATTTTAAGTTGCCCATAGATCTTTCCATTCCGCGATGCGCCAGTCGGGGAGGACCGACTATTCAGAAAGTATATAAATGATAGCTTGTCGAATGCCCTATTTATAAAATTACAGGCATTTCGACAAGCTTAATGTGACAGATTTATAAATACTTTACGATTTAATAAAGGCTAAAATATCCTTGTTAATTGTTTCTGCCTCTGTTGTAGGCATACCATGAGGGAAACCTGGGTAAGAGATCAGTTTTCCGTTTGGCAACAATTTTGCCGCTCTTGGTGCCTGGTTGAAAGGAACAATCTGGTCGTCTTCTCCATGCAGCACCAATACCGGAATTTCCACACTTTTTAAGTCTTCAGTAAAATCTGACTCCGAAAATGCTTTAATCCCTTCATAATGTGCCAATACAGACCCCATCATGCCTTGGCGCCACCAGTTGTGTTTTATTCCTTCCTGAACGGTTTTACCATCACGGTTCCAGCCGTAAAATGCTACCGGGAAATCGTAAAAATATTGGGCTCTGGTAAAACCTGTACCCTGACGGATTTCGTCAAATATCGCCAATGGCACACCTTCCGGATTGCTTTCGTTTTGGATCATAATCGGCGTTACTGCACTGATCAAAACTGCTTTTGCAACGCGGCCTTTTCTATGTTTCGCAACGTAACGGATTACTTCACCACCACCTGTTGAGTGGCCAATGTGGATCGCGTCTTTCAAGTCGAGTGCTGCTGTAAGTTCTGCAATGTCGGCTACATAGGTATCCATATCATTACCATTGGCGCTTTGACCTGAACGGCCATGCCCACGGCGGTCATGCGCAATCACCCGATATCCCTGTTTCAGGAAAAACATCATTTGTGTATCCCAGTCATCTCCAGATAATGGCCATCCATGATGAAAAACGATTGGTTGTCCCGTTCCCCAATCTTTGTAATAAATTTCAGTTCCGTCTTTTACTTTAATTGTACTCATAGCTTTTTTAGATTAATTTTAATTGTTTAAAATTGTCTAAAGCAGTTTTGCGAATTACCCAAAATTAATAATTGATGTTGAGGTAATCACTAAAGTGTATGTTAAGTTTCGTGCATACTGGTACTTTTGAACTTCATAATCACAAAAAGAAAGAAAATTAAGCAGTTAGAAAAGAAAATTGAAAAACTAAGTTCGCAGTTTGCTGAATACCTGATTTTTGAGTCCGAAGAATCATCTGAAAGCTTTACATATTTAAATGCTCAAGGTTTGCTGGTCATGAGAAAGCAGCGGAAGGAGTTTGAGGATTTTATGCAGTAAAGGGATAGGAAGAGGTGAGGATGGCTGTTGAAAATCAGGTAGATGATTAGGTCTGATATTCTGTTGCTGACCGTTAATCATTGTCAAAATGAGTTTCGTTAACCCAGGCTTTAATCAGATTTATTCAAGCATAATAATTCTAGAGATGGTTATACTATTTGACTTCGTTAATGTTTCTGACAATTACCCCGGGCATCTTTTCGAAAATGTCCTGCATATATTTACGATGGTTTGCTCCGGCAATTACAACAACTCGCTTAACCCCTTTCTCTTTTGAACGGTTCAGTACATTGTTGCACATGCCCTCATTTCTCATCAGCCACCAATGTATCTTGGAAAGCATTTCTTCTTTAGGGAAGTTCTTCATATCATACAGCTCCGGCAGATAGAAATCCCCGGATGCGGAAATTCCCGACGCTTCAGCTGTGTTCAGCCATTCGGTTACCTGAGTAGAAGACTTCTCAATTTTATCATATCGCTCGAAACCTGTATTTATTTTAGCCAGTTTTTCCTTCAGCTCTCGCTGAAAGGTGGCGGAAGTATCCTTTCTGAATATATTGAATTTTTCGTCGCTCGCAGACCAGGATGCATTCCAATTCAGGTCATAGTCCTGGCAATCCATGGGCAGTAATTCCTTGATGCCGATTTTTCGCATCATCGGGAATGCGATCAATGCGTATTCGGAGGTTTTCAATCTTCTCATGCTTCGTCCGGTGGTATCCAATTCCGGACTCAGCAATTGATTGACATAAGCTTGCAGCTGATCGTCCGGGGATTGTTTAAGCTGGTCGAAAACCTGCCAATATTGATAATGACCATTGGAAACATCCTGGTTAAGGTAGTAAGCATGGGCCAGGTCCGTTTTTAACTTATAGTTTTCAGGGTCTTGTAGGCAGCGTTTTTTTAAACTGTCAATTTTTTTAGGTAGCTGATCTGTTGCGATATCTCTGTTTTTTCTAAGTGTCTGTAATCTTTTCAGATTGTCTTTCTTACACCAATAGTCCATAATATGCTGTTCATCTTCCTTACTCAGAAATTCTCCGAAAAATGCTGTTGGCTTAAATTGTTGAATTTTGCGATAAATGTCTGAAAAATCCTGCTTTTGGTAATTGCTGTAGTTATGAGAAACACCGATTAAAAGGATTTCCAGTTCTTGAGCAGATGCCTTAAAGGAAACGATAATAAGTAAGATAAAAATGAATTTCATAGCTATGGTTTCGTTGTGTGCTTAAAATTAATATGTTTTACGCATTGATTTCCAATTGGAAAAATAATATTATAATTTGATTTTTCAACATTT
>NZ_JBFTQI010000415.1:0-5224 GCF_056398925.1 Pedobacter sp. 01T416_2 | reverse complement strand
ACTGAGCCCTAATCATCATCGTCTTTTTTCTTCTTCTCCAAAATCACAAAAGCACTCCGTTTTGGCGCTGGCATTATCGATTGCTCGCCTTTAACCGATTTCCATACCACTTCGTTTAAATCTAAATCTGGTGCCGAATCTTCTTTGGCAAAATTGAACAGTTCGGAACGTCTGCTGCTTTCATTCACCGCCACATTCCGTGTATCTAAATCAATAAGCGGCTGAATCACATTATAAGGTGTAAAATCAGGCGTAGCCGTAAAACATTCATACAGTGGCATAGCTGCAGCATCGTACTGGCTCATTGGCGGCAAACCTAAAATAAGTTCCATTGTTCTTAAAAATCCGGAAGTAGAATACATCGTATGAACAGGCGTATTCCGCTTAACATAAGGGCCAACCACATATGCTGGCGAACGGTGCGCATCAACATGATCGGGGCCATTCTGTGCATCATCTTCCAAAATAAAAACAACCGATTCTTTCCAGATTGAGCTATGCGATAAATGCTCCAAAATACGGCCCACAGCTAAATCGTTATCGGCAACTGCTGCCTGTGGCGAGTATTTACCTTTCTTTTGTCCGCTGGTGTGGTCGTTAGATATTCTTAAAGTATTAAATTGTGGCACAACACCAGCCACCAATAACGAATCGAAATCATGCTGCCATGCATCAACCCGCACCTGATCTTTAATATCCATATCAAACCCGGGCGAAGCCGTGCACATATGGCCCTGTAGCGATTTAATATTTGCTTTTCCATAATCGCCAAACTCACCATAACTGCGGTAGCTTACCCCTGCCCTTTGGCAGTAATCCCAAATAAAACCACCTTTTGGGTAAGTAACCGGCCTGCCGCCTTCGAAGGTGGTACTTCCGCCGCGTGCACCATAACTGGTAGGCCATGTTTTCTCGACTACATCTGTAGCATAAGCGGCCATGCTCCAGTTGTGTCCATCGGCACTTACCTCTGCATCAACATAGAAATTATCAAGCAGCACATAGTTTTCGGCAAAGGCATGCTGGTTAGGTGTAATTTTTCTACCAAAAAGTGTTAATGTAGAATCGCCGTTTCCTTTTGGCATATCGCCAAGCACCTGATCGTAGGTCCTGTTTTCTTTAATAATATAAAAAACATGCTTAATGGGCGATTTTTCGCCCTGTTTACGCGGAATAGGATTTCCGGCTTCACCATCGGCCATGATAGTCCGCTTATCAGTAAAGGGCGTATTGGCATACACCTGTTTGGTATATGCTTTTAACTGCTCAGGTTTTGGTGCATCAATAAAAGATAAGGTTCCTTTAAACAAACCGGCAATATACTGCAGCCGGCTATTGGCCGTACTTCCCATATGGTAGCCACTATTATCAACTTTAGAAATAGGTTGTGGCCCTTGAGGGTTGGCCATAGGTGTATTGCCCTTACCATTGGTAACCAAAATTTTCGAGCCCAAAACCTTCACACTCGTTGGGTACCAGCCTACCGGGATAAAACCCTGACTTAAACTTAATCCAGGTTTGCTCACATCAAAAACTGCCAAACAGTTGTTATCTGCATTGGCGATGTACAAAGTTTTCTCGTTGGTACTTAAAGCTAAACCATTAGTGGTAGAACCTGTTAACTGTGTGGCATAAAGGGTCGTAGCAATGGTTTCGATCACCTTATTGTTCGAAGTATTGATTACCGAAACGGTATTATCGTTGGCATTGGCTACGAATAAAATATTTCCTTTTTTATTAAGCAATAGTTCATTTGGGTGATCGCCAACAGGAATGCGTTGTGAGATGCTTTCTGAAACTAAATCGATAACCGCAACAGATTTTCCACCCCAGAGCGAAACGTATAATTTACTTTCATCTGCAGATAAAACACAACTGTAAGCAATTGCAGGAAGCTGGATTTTTTTCAGGATCTGCTTTTCTGTGGGGTTGATAATGTATAAACTGCTGTCTTCTTTGGTTACCGTATATAACTTACTGTTGTTTTTGTTTACAACAATCCCCGCCGGACTGATTTTTCCCTTTGGCCAAATGGGACCTAGTTTAATAGTATCGCTTTTGCCAAGTTTATTGTTCTGGATATTAAAATCTAAAATCCAGTTGTCGTTACCGCCTGAAGCGTAAAGGTGTTTTTCGTCTTTACTAAAAGCAATGCCGTACCACGATTTACTTAGCACTTTTTCATCGATAATCTTTTCTGTTTTGGCATCAAGCAATTGCAGCGACTGGGTACTTTGTCCGTTGTTGGTAATGGCAAGATATTTACCCGAGGCGCTGAGCTGCATATTTAAAGGCAAATCACCCAATTGTAACGAATGCCCTGCCGGGCTCAGCTTCCACCCATTAGGCAGTAAAATCTGCTGTGTACTTTCGTTTTTGCCTGGCCATTGTGCAAATCCTTTTTGGATGAGCAGGAAACCGAATAATATAAATATATATGACTTTTTCATTTTCTTAAATTGATTTAGCAACACCTAGCGATGAAGATTAAAATTAACCAGCGCCCTGATGGTGTAACCGTTACCAGATGCTACGGAACCGATTTCGCGGATGGCCTCTGATGGGATTACCTGACTACGGGTTGCATAAAAAACAGGCCCACCAGAAAGAGAGAACGAAAGTTTCGAATGGTTTGGTTCCAGATTGATTGATGGCCCGATCATTACCTTTGCACCACCTTCTGCTTCATCCTTTTCCCAAAAGCCTTCTAAATCTTGACCTAAGGCTTCAAAGCCAAGGTATAAAACGTTAGAAACACGATGCTGATAACCAAAACTGCTTATAAAATCGAGCTTATCCCTTGTTTTATCAAAAGCTTTTTCGAAACGAAGGTTACCGGCCATTCGCCAGTTTGTCTGATCAAATGAAGCGGTAATGCGGCTAATCGCTGAACCAATGCTCGACCAATCTCTGCTTAAACCTAAACCAGCACCTAACCTAAAACCAGCTATGCCTTTACCGCCCACTAAATCTCTAATTACTTCAGCTTGTTGCGCAGAGGTTACACCTCCCGAATTGGCAAAACCGATTGCTGCTGTTGCATACAAGGTAAACCTGCTGCCTAAATAGCCCTTAACACCAAACTGTTGCCCTAAACCATCATAACCGAACTGTCCATTGGTTCTTTCGCCATAACTTCCTGAATAATGAATATTCCAACGGGGATTTTCTGCTGTTAAGGTATTCAGCGAAAACAGAAAGGGCTGAGCGGCATCAGTTCCTGTTTTGATTTCAGGCTTGGCTTCATTTATTTTCTGTGCGGCACAGCTTAAGACGGTACCAGCAAAAATGAGCATCAAAATTGTCTTTTTCATTGCAATGATCTATCAATTAAAATTTGGTTTCATTTAATAGTGGCGATTGACTTGCATTTACCTGATAAGTCTGGATCTTATCATTTTCATCAACCTCTACAATGCGGTAACCTTTATAGGCCGTACCCCAGTTTCCACCGATGTGTGCATCGAAAAAGTGCGGCAGTTTATCGGTATAAAAAACGGCATCGAGACTGTGGTCGTGCCCATGGAATACTGCTTTTACATTTGCATAACTGTGCAGCAGTTTAATCGTATCCGGACATTCTATAAAAGGGCTTTCGGGCACCCAGAAATGAGGGGGAATATGCAACACCACGAAAACAGTTTTCAGGTTTTTAAACTTATCGAGTTCCTGCTTTAAAAAATCGTTGTTAGGGCATAAATAAGTGCCTTTGGTATCAGAAGTATTGGCCAAAACAAAACCTACTCCATTTTTTTCGAAAGAAAAGTTATCCTCATAGCCAAAAACCGATTTCCAGATCTTTGCATCGGCATGATCGTGATTACCCGGAATGGCATAAAAAGGAACTTTAAGTTTATCGTAATATTCCTTTTTTACTTCTGATAATAGTTCCGGACGATCGTGTACAAGATCTCCGTTAATGATCACAAAATTGAGTGGGTTTTTATCGTGCGATTCATTTAACCACTTCACAATATTCTCATGGTGCAATTTGTACTCCGTTCCAGGCTGACCATAATGTCCATCGGATGCGATGGCAAAACGCAATTTAGGAGCTTTGCCCAGTCTGGCAGGCGCGGTGTGTTCTTCAGCGAATGAAGAAAAAACTGGCGAAATACTGGCCACAACAGCTGCGGCCAAACTATTTTTTAGAAAAAATCGTCTGTTAGACATAAGGATGGGATATGTTTTGTATCAAAGCCCAATATTAGGATGACCAGGCTTCTTAAACATAAATTTAATGTTATGATTAGGTTAACCAAAGCATATCTGTGTATCAATTTTATAACAGAAAGGTCCTTGAAAATTCAGCTTAAATTTTATTCCTCGGTCTGTGTCCTCACAGAACGAAAAACAATAATTTCTTCCTATTGAGTACTTGATAAAAGCAAACCTGAAGGTCTGTGAGGACACAGACCTTGGATTAGTGATTGAAACTACCGGAACCTTTCTCCCAGTTTTTATTGCTGTTGCTACTAAAGGAAAGATCCTTCATTGCATTCAGGATGACAAATCCCTAAAATTGGGCGTCATTCCCGCGCAGGCGGGAACCACGAAGTGCTCAGCGAAGCTAATCGTAATGCAATAGCTTTAAATCCCCAATCATTCGGGAATGATGAGCCCATTCCTCGGTCTGTGTCCTCACAGAACGAAAAACAATAATTTTGTAATGAAAAATTTAGCGAAAGGACTAAAAACAAAAGGTCTGTGGGGGCACAGACCTTGGAGAAAAAATTTGTTGTTAGGTCTTCGACGAGCTCAGACAGATAACATTATCCAGAATTAATAAACCAAGTGCACCTGGTTCCGTGCTTTCCGTGTTTCCGTGGCAAAAAAAATGAGCTACCGATTCAGGGAACATCAAAAAAAAATGCCTGTGGGAGACACAGACCATGGAAAATATTTATTAAAAGATAACGATCGCCTGCTTGATGACCAGGTAAACCGCCAATGCGAACAAAAATATCGCTATCGATTTATTGATAATTAAGCTACTCAGGGCAAACTTCTCTTGGATATAGGTTGCAAAATGCGCATATAAGTAAAGTGCAAGTGTAGAACCAACGCCCGAGCCCAAACTAAAAATCACCAATGAAAGGTAATCCGTTTCAATCCATTGGTGTAAAATGACATAATTGCCAAAAAACAGCCAGAATGGAATCTGAACAGGGTTTAGCACCCCTAAAATTAACCCATATAAAACACTCCCACTTCGTTTATCCTC
>NZ_JBFTQI010000414.1:0-5229 GCF_056398925.1 Pedobacter sp. 01T416_2 | reverse complement strand
ATGTGGCATGATAGGGGCGATGGTTCTTCGCGGCCACTCGGAAGAGCAATCCAGATCGGCGATGCCATACCCCAGATTCAGCGGTTGGCAACATTAAAAAGTGAGTTTAAAAAAGACACAACTGGGTCAGGATTCAAACCGAAGGGTTATACGCTTGATGCGTCGGGTCTGCCAGTATTTAAATACCGCACCTATGGATTGAGTGTTAAGGATGCGACGAGGGTTATTGATGGTGGCCAGGGCATTCGACGTGAAATTGAGCCAGAAGGAACTGCCAATGATTTATACCTGTGTCTCGCCAGGGCAAACGTCATCGAACAGAAAGATGGTAAATATGTTATTGTAGATAAAGCTTATTCCATTACGGTCGAGGAGGAGACGGCATTGAAACCAGTCATCAGAACCATACAGGGAACTCAAGAACTCTTGGTTCCATTCCAAGGTAAGATCGTTTACGCTATTCTTTTTAACCAATAACCCGATGAATATTTTTTTTAATTATAAAAACGGTATTTCGTGCCTGTTGGCAATGACATTTATATTGATGTCAATAAGCTGCTTTGCCCAGGCAGAATCGCCAAAGGAAGATGATTATTTTAAGATCATGAAAGTTCCCGCTCCCGAAGGAGCAATCCTCGAAGTGGGGGGACTCTGTACATTGCCTAACGGCGATCTGGGTGTCACCACCAGGAGGGGAGATGTTTTCATCGTGAAAAACCCTTCTTCACTGAAACCAACATTTCAAAAGTTTGCTTCGGGCCTTCATGAAGTGCTTGGACTTGCCTATAAAAATGGATCATTTTATTGTGTTCAGCGAGGTGAACTTACTAAAATGACAGATACGGACAACGATGGAGTGGCCGATGATTTTGAAACCATATACGCATGGCCATTGTCTGGAAATTACCATGAGTATAGTTTTGGCCCTAAGCTAGCTGCCGATGGATCTTTTTTTGTAACCCTGAATCTTGGATTTCCGCCAACCTGGTGGAACCCGACAAGTATGGTTCCATGGAGGGGCTGGGCACTCCATATTTTTGAAGATGGAAGAGTAGAGCCCTGGGCTGCAGGTATGCGCTCGCCTTGCGGAATTAGTATGATTGATGATCAGCTTTTTTATACTGATAATCAAGGCGATTGGGTTGGCTCTGGAAGTATCATGCAAGTGAAAAAAGGCGCATTTATGGGGCATCCAGCCAGCTTGGTGTGGGCTAATCTGCCGCAGTCTCCAATAAAATTGACCACAGAACAGTTCTTTGCTAAGAATGAGACAAAGATGATTTACGACAGCAAGGGAAACAGTGTAAAGCCAGAGAACGATGTGAATGCAAAGGTGGTAACCGAGATGGATATGAAGAAGAACTTTCCTGAACTGCAAATACCCGCGGTGTGGCTGCCTCACGGAATTCTGGGTATTTCAAATTCTGAGATCGTAAAAATTCCTCAAGGCTCCTTTGGCCCTTTCGCTGGCCAGCTTCTGGTGG
This sequence comes from Pedobacter sp. 01T416_2, assembly GCF_056398925.1. Classification (NCBI taxonomy): domain Bacteria; kingdom Pseudomonadati; phylum Bacteroidota; class Sphingobacteriia; order Sphingobacteriales; family Sphingobacteriaceae; genus Pedobacter; species Pedobacter sp. 01T416_2. Next base: position 3,745 of record NZ_JBFTQI010000414.1, on the reverse strand, counting down.
GCGATCAGGGACAGAGTATGGTTAGCCGTGTGTTTATGGAAAAGATAAACGGAGAATATCAGGGGGCCGCATGGCCTTTCAGAAGTGGATTTCAGTCGGGTATTGTGCGTTTGGCTTGGGGGAAGGATGGATCATTGTTCGCCGGCGAGACCAACAGAGGATGGGGTTCGGCCGGTGAGGCCACAGAAGGGATTCAGCGACTGGTTTGGAACAACAAAATCCCTTTTGAAATGCGCAGTATCAAAGCCATGCCTGATGGGTTTGAAATAGCGTTCACCAAACCTGTTGATAAGAAATACGCCTCAGATCTTGCTTCTTATTCAGTGGAAAGCTTTATTTATAAATACCATAGTGTATATGGAAGCCCGTCGGTAAATAGCCAAAAATGCAATGTAAAGGGCGTTCGCGTTTCAGCTGATGGCCTCACTGCCCGAATTATTGTAGCCGGCTTGCGCAAAGGATATATTCACAACATTACTTTGGATGGTATTCGATCACAAGAGAATTACTATAGTCTGGTACATCCAACAGCATATTATACCTTAAATAATATTCCGGAAGGCAAAGCGCTTAGCCTTACAGAAGTAAGTACCAAAAATTCGGCCTCAACTAAAACGCTGCCTTTGGCACAAAGCAAAAAGTCTTCATCAGGTGGAAAAACATCAGTAGTGAAAATTCCAACTTATGAGCAGGTGAAAGGGCTGCTAACTAAAAATACTTGCCTGGCTTGCCACAACTCGGATAAACGACAAGTTGGCCCCTCTTTTAAAGAGATTTCCACCAAAAAGTATACGGTCGAGGAACTAATAAGCCTGATTTATACGCCTAAACCAGAGCATTGGCCAGGTTATTCCACGCCGATGCCGCCAATGACCAATGTTTCAAAAGATGAGGTAAAAAAAATTGCGACCTGGATCAAATCATTAAATAAATAATACATCAATAGCTAAAGAAATCAATCAATAATATGAAACGATCAATATTAATTGTTGGGATACTCGTAACAAATGCACTGTTCGTTCAGGCACAACAACCTGCTAAGCCAGAAGATACGGAAGTTTGGACCCCCGTACCTGCAAAGGTAAGCCCGGCTAAAGTGCCTGGAGGAGCGCCTTCAGATGCCATACTTCTTTTTGACGGGAAAGATTTGGATCAGTGGGTAAATTCCAGCGATACTGTGTCAGCAAAAAAATGGAAGTTATCTCATGGGATCATGACAGTAGATAAATCTGTGGGTGATCTCCAGACAAAAGAGAAGTTTATGGATTTCCAGCTTCACATTGAATACAGGATTCCAGAAAATATAAGCGGAAGTGGCCAGGGCCGAGGTAACAGCGGTATTTTTCTGGCTGCTCTTCCTTGGGGTGCTGGCGGATACGAATTGCAGGTGCTGGACAATTACGACAATAAAACCTATGTAAACGGGCAGGCTGGTAGTCTCTACAAACAATCGCCACCGATGGTAAATGCCTGTTTAAAACCAGGAGAGTGGCAAACCTATGATGTAGCCTGGACAGCTCCCCGTTTTAACGAAGACGGTTCTGTAAGGTCACCGGCTGTAGCGACAGTTTTTCACAATGGTATTCTCGTGCAGAATGCCACCATACTCAAAGGGGACACCCCTTATATTGGCCAGCCAACCTACAGAAAACATGGCGCCTCACCAATTAAATTGCAGAGTCATGGAGATAAAAGTGAACCGATCAGCTATCGCAATATCTGGTTAAGGAAATTGTAGCAAGTACCCCTCTGTTGATCGATTTTTTAATAGAAACCAATTATATCCCTATATGAGAACAGTAAATTATCCTTTCGGCATTGTAGTCATCCCTATGTTTACGAGGTGCCAAAAACAAGAACTCGGAAGTCCGGGCGGGAAACAATCTCTTGCAAAAGCAGTGAATGCTGGTTACCCAGGCATGTGTCAATCTGGCTAAAAGAAAGCGGTTTCAACGCCATTCGAATTCCTTGCTCCTGGGATCTATATGGCCAAGAGCAATACAGCAAAGCTTCAGCATGAAGTGAAAAGAAATCAGGTTTTTGACAATACGTGAGTTGAAATAAATTTTCAAAAGACTGGTAGTAAAAAAAGCCTTCGACAATTTGAGGGTCGTGAAAAAATAAATTATAATCTAACCAAAATGAACAATATTATAAATATGAAAAATAGAAGTTACGGGATATTTTTAGGTTTCCTGATCGTTATCGCCTTATTCTCCTCATCCTGTAAGAAGTCGGAGGTTGCAGCAGAACTGGAAGTTTCTTCATTGGATATTAAAGCGCAGGCAGATGGCGAGCGTACAGAAGTGACGATTACCAGCAACGACGCATGGACAGCAGCTATCAATGATGCGGTACCTTGGATAGAGATAGGTCGCACAGCAGGCGGAGCAGGCGCTACACAGTTACAGCTAAAATTTTCTGGTAATGGTACAGGTGCATCGCGTTATGGTGTGGTTACAATTAAATCCGGTAATGGCCAGGCCAGGAGAATTAAGATTACACAAGTAGGTAATTTATATCCAACATATAATTTAACACCTAAAGCGCCCGATGCAACCGGTATGAGTAGTACGGCTGTACAACTGGCGGCAAAAATGCATTTGGGAATAAATTTTGGCAATACCATGGAATCACCAAAAGAGGGTGATTGGCAGAATAGTAAGCTGACCGAATCGTATGTAAAATTTGTAAAGCAAATTGGATTCAATACTATACGGATTCCTTGTAACTGGAATTGGAGTCATTTAAGTGATCCCGATAAAGTAGAAATTGACAAGGCATGGCTTAATCGGGTGAAAGAAGTAGTTGGATGGTGTGTAGCTAATGATATGTATGTGATGTTGAATACGCACGGAGATAATGGCTGGCTCGAAAATAATGTCAATGCCGCAAAGCAAGAGGAAATTAATGCAAGACTAAAAGCACTTTGGGAGCAGATTGCTACAACCATGCGTGATTTTGACGAACATCTTATTTTTGCCGGTACGAATGAACCTGCGGTTGAAAATGCTGAGCAGATGGCCATACTCAATAGTTATCACGAAACATTCATCAAGGCGGTTCGTTCTACGGGAGGCAGGAACAGTTACCGGGTATTGGTTGTGCAGGGCCCCAGCACTGACCCTACTAAAACCTTTACTTTGATGAATACGATGCCAAAAGACGAAATCCCTAATAAGTTGATGGTCGAGGTGCATGACTACACGCCTTCTACATTTACGATACTAACAGATGGAGATGTAAGTTGGGGCAAAATGGCTTACTACTGGGGAAAAGGGAATCACTCTACTATTGAGCCAGAACGCAACGCTACCTATGGAGAAGAGGATGTGATCGATACTGAATTCAAAAATATTAAACAGAAGTTTGTTGATAAAGGAATCCCTGTGATGCTGGGTGAATATGCAGCCTGGAGAAGGAATGCGATTAACAACCCGAATTATCTTCCTAAAGATCTGGCTATGCACAACAAGTCTGTAAATGACTGGACATATTATCTAACCAAACAGGCTAAAGCGAATGGTATTCTGCCATTCTATTGGGAGATAGGTTTTATGTTAGACAGAGCTAATAATGTGGTAAAGGACCAACCTATGTTAGATGCCCTTATTGCAGGAGGTAAGTAAATAGTAAGAGATACTATAACTAAATAGAAATACAGCTTTGTAGAGGTTCATGCATAGCATTGAATTTAAAAAGAGGTTGTATCATAAAGATGATTTTAGCCCAGACGCTGTCATGT
>NZ_JBFTQI010000413.1:0-5235 GCF_056398925.1 Pedobacter sp. 01T416_2 | reverse complement strand
AATATATATAGTGAAAGAAAGCAGATTGCCATTGGCAAAACAAATACCAAACCAGGTGGCAAATTCGATATTACCTTTTTTGCAAAGGCCACCAATGCCAAACAGAATTATAGCTACGAAATTGAAACTGAGGTAACGGATTTAAATGGCGAAACCCGAACGAAAACCACAGCGATAAATGTGGGGCAAAAAGATATTAATCTTAATGTCAGTACCGAACAGGTTATTTATGTAAGCAACAAAACCGATAGTATCCCATTCTGGGTAACCAATTTAAACAACGAACCCATTAAAGCGAATGTTAAGGCAGAATGGAGTTTGTTGCAGGCGCCATCCAGGTTAATGAACAAGAGTCCGTTTTATGCCGAAAACTATGCATTAAGTAAAGAGGAGTTTATAATGAATTTTCCAAATGAAGATTATAACAATGAACTCGAAGTAGCCAAATGGCCAATAAAATCGGTAGAATTGAAACAAAGCCCTACTGCTAAAAATGGTCGGGGGAGTTTAAACTTCAACCAAAAAAACCTAAAACCAGGTTATTATAAAATCAATTTAATAGCCATAAACGAGCAGAACGATACCATTAAAGTAGATCAGTATTTAGTTATCTATAATGAAGCGCCTGCAACGATACAATCTAATATCGAATGGATTGCTCCTGAAGTAAGCGTAATTAAACCGACTGAAAGCGCTGTTTTCCGCTTGGCGGGCTTAGCCGATAATAGTAGGGCTTATTATGAAGTTTATTATCGTGATAGTATAGCCGAAAAGGTATGGCTTAATCTATCGCCAAAACAAAGTTTTGTTAAAATTAAACCGAAAGGTAATTACGAGGATGGTTTTGCCGTACAGTTTACCATGGTACATCAAGGTATGGTTTACAGTTCGATGCAACAGGTTAAAATTATAGATCCGAAAAAAGAGTTAGATATCAGGTTTTTAACCTTTAGAAATAAACTTCAGCCTGGTGAAAAAGAAAGCTGGAAACTACAGATCAGTAATAAAAATGGCGAAAAGCAGATGGCCGAAATGGTGGCTACGCTATACGATGCAAGTTTGGACGACTTGAAAAGAATGGATTGGAATACGCAGTTACCAACAGGCTTTAACTATTATTTTTACACTTGGAACTTCAATGTAAATGACATCGCAAACGCTGGTTATTTATGGTTTTTAAGATCTGGAAATAATTTTGGCGTAATTACACGCGGTTACGAAAACCTTAATTTATTCGGTTACAATTATTATGGTGGCTACAACAATGGTTATCGTAATTATATGAACAATTTACAAAGGCCTAAAAGAAAGGGTTTATCTCCTGAGGCTGTTCAGAAATTAGCTGAGTTGGCTAATGGCAAATTAAGCTACGGGGTGGTATTCGATGAACATGGCGAAATATTGCCAGGTGTAGAGGTAAAATCTGGCAAAACAGTAACAACCACTAATGTTTTTGGTATTTATACTATTGATGTTAAAGCAGGGGAAACATTGAGTTTTGCTTTTCTAGGCTTTAAGGGCTACGCTATAAAAGTAGGTGCTAAAAAACGGATTGATGTAACCCTGAAGGAGGATGGAAATGCTTTGAAAGAAGTGGTGGTTACGGGATACGGAGCACAAAAAAAGCAGAATATGACTGGTTCGGTTGTTCAAATTAGAGGGATGTCAACTTTGGAAGGGAAGGCTGCCGGATTAAGTGTTGAAGCACCCACAGTTGAAAAACTAAAGGGAGCTGTTTCTGGCAATAGGGCTGAAGATACTTCAGTCTTTGCAATGGCTGATGAAGATAAATCAACAACAATACGTCAGGAAGTGGAAGTACTTAAATACAAAAAAACTGACATCACGCCACGTACCAATTTCAACGAGCTCGCATTTTTTTATCCACAATTGTTAACCGATGCCAAAGGCGAAATCAAGATCGAGTTCACCATCCCGCAAAGTTTAACACGCTATAAAATGATGGGTTTTGCACATACCAAAGATTTAAAAACGGCATCGATTACCAATGAATTGGTTACCCAGAAACAATTGGCCATTGCCATTAATGCCCCACGTTTTTTCCGCGAAGGGGATACCATCTTATTAAGCGCCAAACTAAATAACCTGGCAGGCAAAAAACTTATCGGTAAGGCCAGTTTAGAACTTACAGATGCCTTAACTGCAAAACCGATCCAGATTTTTGGAACAAACGAAAAAACCGGAAAAACTTTCGAAGTTGATGATGCAGGAAATGCTGTTTTAAAATGGACATTAATTATTCCATCCGGTATTAATGCCATTACCTATAAAGTTTTGGCCCAAAGTGGTAAGTTTAGCGATGGTGAAGAAAATACCATTCCCGTTTTGGCAAACTCAATGTTGGTTACCGAAAGTATGCCTATAAACGTGCGTGGCAATACCAGTAAAACTTTCGATTTTGTGAAGCTGGAGAAATCAGGAGCTTCAAAAACCTTACGTAACCAAAGTTTAACTTTCGAGTTTACCTTAAATCCCATCTGGTATGCCGTGCAGGCATTACCTTATTTGATGGAATACCCCTATGAGTGTGCTGAACAAACTTTTAGCCGGTTTTATGCCAATAGTTTTGCAACAGGTATCATTAATTCCTCACCAAAAATTAAAACCGTTTTCGAACAATGGAAAAATACAAATAATGGCGAAGCCCTCTTATCTAACCTAGAGAAAAACCAGGAGCTCAAATCAATTTTGTTAGAAGAAACGCCTTGGGTGCGTAATGCCGATAATGAAAACGAGCGTAAAAAACGTTTGGCCATGCTTTTCGATTTGAATAGAATGACTTACGAGTTAAAAAACAACTTCGAAAAGTTAGAAAAAATGCAATTTAATAATGGTGCCTTTCCATGGTTTAATGGCATGCAGGAAGATCGGTACATTACACAACACATAGTTTTAGGAATGGGCCAGCTAAAAAAACTAAAACTGATTGACGAAAAAGCTTATCCTAATTTTAATGTAATGCTTAACAAAGCCATTATTTATTTAGATGCACARCTGGTTAAAGATTATAAGGATGAAGTGAAAGGAAAACGTTTTGCCTATTTGCCGTTGCACTATCTATTCGCCAGAAGTTACACTAATCAAAAAAATACCAATGCAGATTTTTTAAAGGCCAAAGATTTCTATCTGAAAAAATTAATAGCGAGCTGGAAAACCTTTGATACTTACCAGTTGGCACAAACCGCCTTGGTTTTAAATAGAAACGGCAATGAGGTAGAAGCCAAAAAAATCATTACGTTATTAAATCAAACGGCTCAGCAAAATGAAGAACTCGGCATGTATTGGGCTACCAATAAAGCAGGCTGGTGGTGGTACCAAAGTCCGATAGAAACACAGGCTTTATTAATAGAGGCTTTCGACGAAGTGACTAACGATGCCAAATCGGTGGAGGAAATGAAAATCTGGTTGCTCAAAAACAAACAGACCAACGATTGGAAAACAACCAAAGCCACTACGGCAGCTTGTTATGCATTGCTAATGAAAGGTACTAACCTTTTGACAGAGCGCAATGAACCTGAAATAACTATTGGCGGTCAAAAAATAGCAGATTTGCAACAGCCTAACGCCGTAAAAGAAGCTGGAACAGGCTATCAAAAGTTAACCATTGCCGGTACTGATGTAAAACCAGAAATGGGTAAGGTACAGGTGAAAAATAACAACACAACAATTGCATGGGGAGCGCTTTACTGGCAGTATTTTGAGCAATTGGATAAAATAAGCACTGCCAGTACAGGTGTTAAAATTAAAAAGCAATTGTTTATCCAAAAAGCCAGTACTAAGGGCGATATTTTGACGCCATTAACTGCAACAAATGTTTTAGCGCCTGGCGATTTATTAAAAGTGCGTATTGAAATTTATTGTGATCGGGATATGGAATATATTCATTTGAAAGATATGCGTTCATCGGGTTTTGAACCTGTAAACGTAATCTCCAGGTATAAATATCAGGATGGTTTAGGTTATTACGAAAGTACAAAAGATGCTTCAACCAATTTCTTTATTAGTTATATGCCTAAAGGAACCTATGTATTCGAGTATCCATTAAGGGTTACACATGCCGGAAATTTTTCAAATGGAATTACCTCTTTGCAAAGCATGTACGCACCTGAGTTTACCACACACTCAGCAGGAATAAGGGTAAATGTGAAACCTTAATATTTTGACCACCTTTACCCTGACCTGGAGCGAAGCGGAAAGCTACGGAGTAAACCGAGCCTTAAGCGAGCTCACCGAAGGTAATTCATTTCAGGGTCTAACYAATGAAGCACAAACCTCACAGATTTTTAAACCTGTGAGGTTTAAATTGCATTAAGTAAGTTTAATATTGGTATAAGTTGCCCCGATAGGAATAATTTTTTCTCCAATCCAAATCTGGCTGCGATCAAATTTGGATATTTTATTTTTAGCCACAATAAAAGCCCGGTGACAACGGATAAAATCTGCTTTCGGCAACAGTTCAGCCAAATCGTTAATGGTAATCCTCGAGCTTAAAAGTTTGTCTTTTAGCTGTATTTGGGTGTAGTTGCCTGAGGCCTCCACATAAAGGATTTCGTCCAACTCCACCTTAATTTGCTCGTAACCATCTTTTACGAAAATATATGCTGTTTTTGTTTCCTGCTTCTGGTTGCGCAGGTTAAAGAGTTCCTGGGTTTTATTGCAAGCCTTTAAGAAACGCGAAAGTGAAAAAGGTTTTAGCAGATAATCTACAGCATCGAGTTCAAAACTCTGCACAGCATGCTCTGTGTAGGCCGTTGTAAAAATAACCATTGGTGGCTTGCTCAAACTCTTTAAAAAATCAATTCCACTGATATCTGGCATTTTGATATCCAGAAAAATTAAATCAACCTTGTTCTGCTGAAGATAGCTGATGGCTGCAAAAGCATCTGTAAAAGTTTGTTGCAATGTTACAAATGGAACTTTTGAGGCGTGAGATTTTATAATCTCTAGTGCAATCGGTTCATCATCTATAGCAATGGCAATCATTTTTTATTTTTTTCTTTGTGTTTTTCTCTTCTGTCATGCCGACGAAGGAAGCATCTCTAGGAGAGCTCAAAGGAGATCGTCATTTCGACCGTAGCGGAGAAATCTTTTAAACTTCGGTCAAAGATTTCTCCATTACGCTGCGCTCCAGTCGAAATGACGAATCACCCAAATTTATCAATTTAAATTATTTACTCGTTTATTTGATTTCTGAAAGATACGTATCACTAATCC
>NZ_JBFTQI010000412.1:0-5239 GCF_056398925.1 Pedobacter sp. 01T416_2 | reverse complement strand
CAGTTAGGCCAGTGCTTAAAGGTGGTTGCGGAGCGAAGAGGAATTACAGAAATTGTTTTTCCAGCTGAGCAGGATGCCAATATTTTGGATGAATCTGGTTTGAATGATCTGTTAGCTGCTGCGCAACCTGCTTTTGTGATTAACTGTGCCGCTTATACTGCTGTAGATAAAGCAGAGGATGAAGTTGAGCTGGCTAAAGCAATTAACGAAACAGGTGCGGGATACCTGGCCTCAGCTTGTCTGGTAAATGGGGCAACGCTTATACATGTTTCCACTGATTTCGTTTTCGAAGGGAATGAAGTAAAATTACTAAAGGAAGACGACGAGGCTAGACCAATCAATGTTTATGGTGTAACCAAACTGGATGGAGAAAAAGTAGTTTCATCCAAGCTGCCAACCCATTTTATTGTCCGCACCAGCTGGTTGTATTCTGAATACGCCAATAATTTTGTGAAAACCATGCTTAAACTTGGTGCGGAGCGTGACGAGCTGAATATTATTGCCGATCAGGTGGGTACGCCAACCTACGCGATTGATCTGGCAAATGCTATTTTTGATATTATCGCATCTTCATCTACCTCGTACGGAGTATACCATTATAGCAATGAAGGTGTAACCTCATGGTTCGATTTTGCAAAGGCCATTTTTGATATCAGCGAAACGGCGGTTAAAGTGAATCCTATTCCAGGGTCTGCTTACCCAACCAAAGCCACACGGCCAGCATTTTCGGTAATGGATAAATCTAAAATAAAAAATACATTTAATATTGAAATCCCTTATTGGAGAGATAGTTTGGTGGAATGTATAAAACAAATTAAAATACAATAAATAGGTATCATTATTTCATTTAGGTCTGCAATGACCAATGAACCAATGACCAATGAACTAATGACTAGAATATGAAAGGTATAATCTTAGCTGGTGGCAGCGGAACCCGTTTGCATCCTTTAACTTTGGCTTGTAGTAAACAGATGATGCCGGTTTACGATAAACCGATGATCTATTATCCTTTATCTACGCTGATGTTGGCTGGGATAAAAGAAATTCTGATTATTTCTACCCCACACGATCTGCCAAATTTTGAGAAATTATTGGGGGATGGTGCTTCTTTAGGCTGTAAATTTAGTTATGCCGTACAGGCCGAGCCGAATGGTTTAGCACAGGCTTTCGTGATTGGCGAAGAATTTATCGGTCAAGATAAGGTAGCTTTAGTGTTAGGCGATAATATCTTCCATGGCGATGGTATGGCCAAATTATTACAGGCCAGTTCCGATCCCGATGGCGGTGTGGTATTTGCCTATCAGGTTTCAGATCCAGAACGTTACGGTGTGGTTGAGTTTGATGCTGATAAAAAAGCAATTTCTATTGAAGAAAAACCTGTTCAACCCAAATCAGACTACGCAGTACCAGGATTGTATTTTTATGATAATGAGGTTGTAGAAATTGCCAAAAATATTAAACCTTCACCTCGTGGCGAGTACGAAATTACCGATGTGAACCGAATCTATCTAGAACGAGGTAAATTAAAGGTAGGCGTATTAAGCCGTGGAACAGCCTGGTTAGATACCGGGACTTTTACCTCTTTAATGCAGGCAGGGCAATTTGTGCAGATTATTGAAGAGCGACAAGGCTTAAAAATCGGGTGTATTGAAGAAATCGCTTATCGTATGGGCTTTATCGACGCAGAACAGCTTAGGGCTATTGCTACACCTCTGGTTAAGAGTGGTTATGGAAGTTATCTCTTGAAGCAGATTAAATAACAAATTCGACTACAGTTAATATACTCAAAATAATAAATCACCATTCAATGCCATTGTATTGACTGGTGATTTTCTTTTATTTGGGATTTTTGTCATCCTGAGCGCAGCGAAGGATCTCTAAAATGCATATGCAATCTTTATTACCATATAAGATATAAGTTCATTTAAGCATTACGCTCCATCCAACGCTGCGTACTTCGCGCTTTCTCTTTGTGTCCTTTGTGGTTAAAAGAATTAAGCATTCTACATTTATCTTATATTTGCCCAATTACCGAAAGAAAAAATGAATACAGAAAATCAGATTGCTATTATTGGTTTAGGTTATGTAGGCTTACCCCTGGCAATCGAATTTGCTAAGAAATATAAAGTAATTGGTTTTGATACGAATGAGGAGCGGGTAGCGGAGTTAAATCAGTTAAAGGACAGAACAAATGAAGCCAATCTGGAAGATCTGAAAACTGTAATTTCGGCATCGGAGATGGGATTAACCCTGAGTGCCAATTTAGCCGACCTGGCCAAATGCAGCATCTATATCGTTACCGTCCCTACCCCTATCGACCATCTTAAAAGGCCGGATCTGCAACCTTTACTTGCGGCCAGTAAAATGTTAGGTATTGTATTAAAAACAGGTGATATCATCATTTATGAATCAACTGTTTATCCAGGTTGCACCGAAGAAGATTGTGTACCTGTTTTAGAAAAAATTTCAGGATTAAAATATAATATCGATTTTTTCTGTGGTTATTCCCCAGAACGGATTAATCCTGGAGATAAAATTAATACCCTTACCAAAATTAAAAAGGTAACATCAGGCTCTACGCCTGCAATTGCTGCTGAAATTGATCAACTCTACGCATCAATTATTACGGCAGGTACCCATTTGGCACCCAGCATTAAAGTAGCAGAAGCCTCAAAAGCAATAGAAAATGCGCAGCGGGATGTAAATATCTCTTTTGTAAACGAACTGGCCTTAATTTTCGATCGCATGGGCATTGATACAACAGATGTATTGGCTGCTGCTGCAACCAAATGGAATTTTCTAAACTATAAACCCGGCTTGGTTGGTGGCCATTGTATTGGCGTAGATCCCTATTATTTAGCACATAAGTCAGAGTCATTAGGCTATAAGCCTGAAGTAATCCTATCTGGCAGAAGGGTGAATGACAATATGGGGATGTTTGTGGCCAATAAGGTGATCAAAATGCTGGTGGCCAAAGATAAAGTGATCAATGGCGCTAAGGCCCTAATATTGGGTTTCGCTTTTAAAGAGAATTGCCCCGATACCCGAAATACCCGGGTAATTGATATTTACAAAGAATTGAAATCGTTTAGTATGGACGTTGATGTATACGATCCCTGGGCCAATGCAGCTGAAGTGGAGGCTGAATATAATATCCGGATGATTCAAAATGATGATTTCGGGTATTATGATGTAATCATTTTAGCAGTGGCCCACCAGCAGTTCTTGCATATCGATTATGCTAACTTTAAAGCAAAAGGTTCGATTATTTTCGATACCAAATCCTTTATCAACAGAGATTTGGCGGATGCAAGGTTATAATATTGCTATATAACACTAATATTTGTTTACCCCTTCTGTACCCTTTGTTTACCCTTTCTCTATACCAAGTTAACCCCAGGGTTACCCCATGCTTACCTATTCTTTACCTTTTTATTACCTAAAAGGTAAACAAACAATGTAAAAATGGCCGATAAAAGGAAATGTATAAAGCAGCAAAAGGCTTGGCTAGTGTGAGCTTGGTAAGAAGAATGGGTAAAGGTAGTAAATACGATTTAGCAGCTTTGGTTAACGATATGGTCATTTCTGATCTTCATTTATGAAAAAAGATGATATTTTAAGGGGTGTTTTAAAGCCTTAACTATTTTGAATAACATTTCTGAAGTACTGTTGATCGTGTATAAGTTATATTTTTGTTAATTCTCTTGCACAAATTAAGCTGTAGAATCTTTTTAAAGCATCATTTTCGACTATTTGTCTGATTTAATCTACTCTTTATTGGAAAATAGCATGAATTTTCTTAAATTTAACTCGTTAATTAGAATACTTTTGTTGTTCGGTAAATAATACTTTCAATTCGCATATTATTGCAGTGATTGTTTCGTTTATAAACGAGTGATATGATAAGGCGATTTAATTTGATATTCCATTGTTATAAATATGTTAAATTTTTTTTCAAAAAAGAATAAAGTAACTGATATCTCCTGGTTAGGCGTTGATATTCATTCGCATATCCTGCCAGGTATTGACGACGGCTCTCCTGATATGGAAACTTCCGTTCGATTTGTAAAATCGCTTACGGAGCTGGGGTTTGCTCAATTAATTGCGACCCCTCATATTTATAAAGAGCTCTATCCAAATACGAAAGTAAGTATCGATAATGTTAAAGAAAATCTACAAGAAGTACTTAACAAGGAAAATATATCAACCAAATTAGGAGCGGGTGCGGAGTATATGATAGATCAGGATTTTACTCTGGATGAAGATTTATGCCCGTTGGATCAAAAGCATTTACTTATAGAAATGTCTTACCTATCTGAAAGCCCTGATATTAGTCAAACCATATTTAATATCGAAATTAAAGGATATAAGCCAATTTTAGCACACCCAGAACGTTATACATTTTATTTTAAAGATAAAAGCCGATTAAAGAGGTTTAAAGAAAAAGGCTGTTTATTACAGTTAAACCTACTATCTGTTTTGGGGTATTATGGGCGCGATGTGAAACAATTGGCCGAGATGCTATTAAAGGAAAAAATGTATGATCTAGCAGGAACTGACCTTCATCATGATAAGCATTTGCTTACCTTAACTGATGCGGTACAATCAGGTAGGTTGCATGATCTCATAGGTCATTACAGTTTTAAAAATCAAGAGACATTTAGTTCTATTTATGCTTAAGAGTGCTTTAAATGGAATACTCTTTCAATTTACAAATTATGTTAAAGGTTTAATATAAAAACTTGATGTAAAATATTCAAATTTCTAAAATTAATCGTTTTTAGATATTACAATTAAATGATTAAGTTTGCAAGCTGTTTAAAATGATCATTTTCATTTTAAATGGATATATACCTATGAATAAAAAAAATAACATGAAAAGAGAGGTGAAATTAATAATCGTATTGTTAATTATTACCTTAAGCTCATCTTGTGTGAGTAATAAAAAAATAGCTTACTTTCAAGATATACAGGGTGTTAACAGTGCGAAGCTTGAAAATGCAACAGCCTATACTGAGCCTGTAATACAGACAGATGATATCTTAAGTATAAATGTTTTTACCCTGAATCCTCAAAGTGGTGCCATCGTTAATCAAGCAGCTGCAACTCCTGCCCTTGGAGGAAATACAAATAGCAGCCTCTCTACGCAAAATACAGGATTTCTTGTAGATAAAAATGGAGAGATTGAACTTTCTTTAATCGGGAAAGTTAAGGTTGCAGGGTTAACAACCTATCAAGC
>NZ_JBFTQI010000411.1:0-5243 GCF_056398925.1 Pedobacter sp. 01T416_2 | reverse complement strand
ATAACCTGAGTTCGATTATTAAATTGTAAAAATAACTATCAGACAAGGTTTATTCCTAATCTTATCGTCATGCTGAACTTGTTTCAGCATCTTTTTTGGCGGGAAAGACCCTGAAATAAATTCTGGATGACGACCGACTTAACAGAAAACTTGATTAAAACGTCGCAAAGTGAGATTTAATAATCGAACTCAGGTTAATAGTCTATTAATTCAAACGCCACTGCCTTTAGTGTGATTTAGGGAAATTATAATTGATGTATCGATATATGAACTAAACACATGGTGAGTGTTGCCCAGGTATAGGGTTTATATGTACAGTTGGAAATCTGTTTCTCTGGATGCAATTGATAAAGAAACTAAGCAGGGTAGCAGTCAGTTCGCTTTGGCTGCTATTTTATTTTAAGTGCTGTTGTTTGTATTGGTGTCTTCATAAAACAGGAATGATTTAAGCACTATGCACACTTCGGTTTAATTTAAAACAGAATCCTGAAAAATAGTATTTTCAATATCTCGGTGATCAGAAAGAGAGCTTCTGTTGCAGTAAAGATAGAGCCATGATGCTTCAATATACAAGTAGGTTGATCTTCACCCCCAATCTAACCGATTCGTGCCCCCTGTTTTGAAATAGAAACCCAATATTTGATATAACGGGATTGCACAGCCTTGAGCAAATAAGCTACGTGACGCAGCTTTCCTTTATGAACTAACCAAACTAACCAATAAACAAACAAAGAGAAATCTAAAGAACGCAGATCAATACTATCGAGTAGCCTCTTAATCATCCTTATTTTCTAACCAATAAACCAAAATGTATGAGACTAAAAACTACTTTTCTATTACTGCTGGTAATTTGTAGCTTTTCGGGCAAACTTCTTGCTACAGATTACTATACCGCCTCGCCCTCTGCTACCTTAGCGGGGAATAGCGGTGCAGTTAACGCCAACTGGACCACCAATCCGGATGGACTTACCGGTTTAACCACAGCCACTATAGTTGCAACTGATAACCTTATTATTTWGAATGGAGGTATAGCCACTATTACCTCAGGAATGAGTATTGGAGCCTTAACTATTAATACTGGAGGGAAAATTATCCATAACAATAATGCTTCTGCCAGTACATTTAACATTAATGGTATTCTTACCTGGAATGGCATTATAAAAACGTTACAAGCAGCCTCAGGAAGTAATTTTTTTAACACCAATGGAGACGTTGTTGGCACCACAGGCATACACGACTACAGTAGCAATAGGGGGATCTACTTAGGGGGTACAGCAAAAACGATTAACTTAATTCAGTCTCCAGGAACTGGCACCATGCCAAACAATCTTTCCTTCGGTCTACTACTTAAAACAAACCATGCATTATCAGGGAATTGCAAGTTGTATGACCCAATTTTATACAACCAACCCTCTACACTTGATCTTGCGGGCTATAATCTACAGGTATCTGCTCTTAAACAAGGGGCTGCAAGTAATTTAATAAAAGGCAATACCGCTTCTAACCTTACCATTTCTGGAAGTACAGGTACAACAACCAGTGCAAGTGTAATTAATTTTGATCCTACAGCGGCAGTGCTTAATGGTTTTAATATTGATAATGCTTACAATGCTTCTGCAGCGCAGACAAGCGTCACTATAAACGGAAATCTTACGGTAAATTCATTGAATTTTGGCACTACCACTGGAGATAACGGAACGAGAATTCTACAAGTAAACGGTAATTTTACATTGAACAACAGTGGCTCTATGCGTGTACAAACTAAAGGAGCAACAACACCAGGAACTAATTATGATCAATTATCAGCAACGGGAAATGTTACCATAGGAACCTCAACAACGCTGAAGGTTGATTACACTAATTCATATACCCCTCAAGCTGGCGCACAGTTCAGTTTTGTACAATTAACTACAGGAACTATTACGGGAAGCTTTGGAACCGTTCAAAATCCGAGTGGCTATACCGCTTCTGTTAGCTACCCTGCCGGAAAAGTACAGTATCAGGTATTAACATCTCCACCACCAACACCAGCCTGCTCTTACACGCCAAATCCTGATTTACCTTTAGTGGCATCAAATGCAACGATAGAAGCAGAGATAGAAACCATATATCAGCGTTTTTCTGACTCTTATTTAGGCACAACCGAACCAACCACTACAGCACTTGCTGCGGCCGTAACTAGTTATAATGCACTTAATATTGTGGTAAACGGATATAATATCACTGGAAATATTACCAGCTATGGTCAAACGACGTTTCTAAAAACTTTTGCCCAACAACTCAAATTTCATCCCGAGGATACTGACACCTATACCAAAGCCCTTAACACGGTGTGGTTGGTATCAGACCTCGTATGTAAAGGAACATTGGCTTTAGACTATAATCAATATTCTTATAGAGATTTTGCAAAACCAGCAATACTAATACCCAGCATTAAAGACAACTCGTATGTAAAAAGCTTGTTCGAAAATGTACTGTATCAACAGAATAATTTCGACTATATATGGAATCCTACAGTTTCTGGCATTAATGTAGACCATGTTGGAAACTCAGGAGTTGTTACCATGGCCTATGTAAAATGGATTGACGCTGCCGATGAACGTTTTCGTTATATGACTGCTTTCAAGCGTGAAATGGAAGCATTTGCCGCCTATTCAGAAGGGACTAAGGACGGGTTAAAGCCAGACGGTTCAGGATTTCATCACTGGGCAGCCTATCCATCATATATGTATGATTTAAGCTATGCAACGAGTATTTTTTCATGTTTACGGCAAACTTCCTTTGAGATAAGCGGTGCAGGTTATCTTCGTTTTAGAGATGCACTTATGGCACAACTTATGTTTACCAATGATGCAACTACGAGATTCTTAACTATGACAGGAAGAAAACCCGAAGAAGTAGCTACTACCATTAGTAGATACGATTTCCGTAGTATGGCATTGACAGGAGGAAGTATCTTAGGTACAGGGGCCTCAGATCCGGTTATGGCTAACATTTACACTCGTTTATGKGGTACTTATGCAGCATTTGGTGACAACACTATAGCACCTTACAACGAAGGTTATTTCCAGTTCAATCATAGTATGGCGGGCATTTATCGTAAAAACAATTGGCTGGTGGTATGTAAAGGATTCAATGACAATATGTTTGGCACAGAAACTTATCCAGATGCCAACCGTTTCGGCCGTTATCAAAGTTATGGCGCCATTAATATCGTTTATCCTGGAGATGCCCCAACTGGAAATGGATTTGACTATACAACCTGGAATTGGAATTACAATCCGGGAACTACGGTTATCCGACTTCCATGGGATAAGCTTCATGCCGAAAAAAGCAATCTGGATGAAAGACAACAGAAAAAGTTTGCAGGTTCTTTAAGTTTTGTAAATAAAAACAGTAATTACCTAAAAGCGATTCATGGCACCTATGGTATGTTTGCCATGGATTTTCAGGAAGCAACTGGAAGAGGATGGGGAACAACCTATTCTTCGGAAAACCATAACCCGACATTTGTTTTCAAAAAATCTGTTTTTGCGTTTGACAATATGTTGATTTGCCTTGGTTCTAATATTGGCAACAATGATGCAACAAATACTACATTAACAACCTTGTATCAACGTAAAGCAATAACTGGTAAAGACCAGGTAAATGTAGACGGTAATTTATTGCAAACAAGTACTTACAACAACAGCTATACAGATAATAATAACCACTGGCTTGTTGATAATTTCGGTACCGGCTTTTATGTTTTTGCGGGAAGTGGTACGATCAAACTGACAAGAGCTGATCAACAAACACCACAGCACACAATTCCAATAGCCAGCCAAAATGTTGCCAATAATCCGATAGGAAACTATGCCATAGGTTATATCGATCATGGAACTGCTCCATCAAATCAAGGCTACGAATACATTTGCATGCCTCAGGCCACCACCACAGACATGACTAATTTAGACAGCCAAGTAGGTGCCGGCAACAAACCTTATACCGTACATCGTAAAGATAATGTTGCCCACATCGTAGAATACAAACCAACAAATGGAAGCCCTATTTTTGGATATGCTTTTTTTGCTGCCCTTTCAGGAATAAACAATACGGGATTATTAACTGGTGCTGACTATCCTTGTTTAACAATGTCGCAATATGATTCGGTACAGAAAACCCTTAAAATAGCAGTAAATAATCCTGATTTGGGATTTGCCTATAGAGAATATACTCCATCTATAAGCAAACAGATAAACATTACCATAAAAGGAACAAACTGGCAAATTTCCCAGCCCAATGCTAATGCTAACATAACAGGTACGGCAAATGGAGAAACTACAATTCAATTCACAACCGTGGATGGGTTACCAGTAGAAATTACATTGGCTCGTGTTTTAACCCCACAAACCATTACCTTTAATGCAATGCCAACAAAAAACATGGGCGATCCGGCATTTAATTTAACAGCAACTGCCTCATCTGGTCTCGCTGTTAATTATACCAGTTCCAATACTGATGTAGCTACAATAAGTGGCAGTACGGTGACCATTGTTGGCGAAGGTTCAAGCACAATTACGGCTTCGCAGGCAGGTAATGATATTTATGAAGCAGCCACGCCGGTAGAACAGACCCTAAAAGTTAACTCAGTGGTCGGCGCTCTGGCAGATGCTTATGTAAGAGATGGTAGCTATGCTGCTTCCAATTTTGGAACAGCAACTACATTAACGGTAAAAAAGGACGGTACCTCATATAGCAGGGAAGTATATTTAAAGTTTGACCTAAATGCAGCAAATAGTTTTGATAATGCTAAACTGAGGTTAAATATTGCTTCAGCTGGTACCAGCGTAGCAGCTACTACTTGGCAGGTGTACTATGTGCCTACAGATAGCTGGACGGAAACAGGTATTAACTGGAATAACAAACCCGCTTCCACTACGTTGTTGGCAACCATTAATGGTCAAAGTTCTGGATGGGCCGAATGGAATATTACGAACCAGGCGTTAGCAGAATTTTCGGGAGATAAAACATTGTCGCTTCGCATCGTTTCAACAGTTGTAAATGGTTCGTCAGATGCTTCGTTTAACTCAAGGGAAGTTACCAGTACAACACTTCGCCCGCAGCTTCTGTTAACACCAGCAGCGGGCGCACCTCAGGKCTTATCGATGTCTGTAATGCCATCAGGAATAAAGAACAGTGTGATTAACAACGAAACAGTACCTGAGAAGAACAGTGTGATTAACAACGAAACAGTACCTGAG
>NZ_JBFTQI010000410.1:0-5248 GCF_056398925.1 Pedobacter sp. 01T416_2 | reverse complement strand
CCATTTCCCTTTGGGGCCCATTACATCAAAATACATTTTGCCATCATTATCTGTCTTTGTCCACCAAAGGATTGGATAATTAAAATTATAAGGTCCCCACTCTGTCATCATTATCCATTTTCTTCCTTGTGGAAAATCTTTAGACAACCTAGCATCAATACCGCCTATCATTGGTTTAGGTGCAAACGATGAGATAATTGCAACATCACTAGTTGGGGCTGCTGATGCATCATTGTTGGTAAAAGTCATTTTTTCAACACCAACTCCAACATTCATCAACTTTTCATTTTCTGAAAAAAAATTATCTGTAACATTTAAGTGTTGTGTATTTCTGACAGAAAATACATTTTTGGAATGCTCAAAACTATTTTTAGTGATTTGATAATTCATACTGTGAACATCCCTGTGTTTGTTGTAAGCAGAATTAGTGTCAATTTTTGCACTTGCCCATAAATTAATGGCTAGTCCTTCTCTTTGAAATCTGTTTTGTGAAATACTATTATTTTGACCATGTTCTATAGCAATTCCTTCCAAGTTGTCGGCAAAGTCGTTGCCTATTATTTTCGTGTCATAACTGTATCCGCCCCATATCCCATGCCAACAACCTTTTATAGTATTATTAATAATATTGTTTCGGCTGAAAGTGACTTCAACTCCATTGGTTGGTGCATAAGAAAAATCATTGCCATACAATAAATTGTCATTGCATCCTCCTGCGCCTGTATCTAAAGTTGTCTTACCAGGCCACATAAAAAATCCATCACCGGAATGCGTAACTGAATTATAGGCAAAAACATTGTTGTTGCACTGTTCAAACACTAAAATTCCTGCTGAATCCTGACCGCGATAATAAAAGCCTTCACTCATTCCCCGCACATTCCAATCTACTTTATTGTGCATCACCTTGTTGTCACTACTGCGGTAAAACCCAATCCCAATTCCTGAATTAAAAGAAAAATTATTATTGTAAATAGTTGCACTGTTGCATGAAGTCATCATCAGTCCGCACTGACCGTTTGTGATTGTATTGTTAAAAATGGTTGCGTTATTGCAATTTTTTAAATAAATTCCTGCACCAAAACGGAGCCATTCATTATTTTCATTGTGATGATAACTTTGCCAATCGCTATAATCTTCATGTTCACGGGTGCTTTTCAAATGTTGGCGAAAGTTGTGACTAAAATCATTATGATCAAGCACTAAGACATCCGAATTCCCAGCCATAACCGCCACTTTATATCCTTTAATAATAGCATTTTTTAGCGTAACATGGTTTCCTTTTATGAAAATGGCTACACCTTTAAATTCATCGGGAAGTTCTTTATTATTATTACCGCGCAATTCTGCTCCGTTAAAATCAACAGTAATATTATTACCTTCCACCACAATAACTGAAGTAGACAAGGAAGAACTAGCCTCCAAAGTATAAACTCCCTTTTTAATCGTTATAGACTTTGTAATGTGCATACCCTTTGTCAGCGATAGAACAGTAGCCGATGCTGTAGCAAAAAACAAAGACAATAATGTGGTTACAGCAAAAATTCGACTAGTGTATTTCATAAAAACATTAATTTTTATCGGATGATTTTAAAGATGATGGCCAAGATCTAAAAAAGTTAGTTTTTTATTTTTGGTGTGCGCCTTTGTCTAGTTTGTTAGCTAATCTTACAGCTCCGTTATAATCCACAACATAATACCACCAGTTGTTTAATTTACCGTCTTTTGGACTTACGCCTTTGAAATGAGGGATGTGAGTAAACCACCATTCCATATAACCGATATGACTGCATCCCCATTCACTACAATCAATAGTACGCGGATTTTCATCGGAAATATTTGGGAAAAAAGCCCAATTGTCAGCATAGGTATCCACCTTAGATTTATTAGCCCAATCATAGTCATGTTGTCCATTAGGCGGAAAATGAATGTTTCCAATATGTGCTTTTCCTGAATTGAACTTGTTATAGTTTTTCACATAACCTGCATAACGTTCCCAAGGCGTTAATTCGCTTATATTTGATTTTTTATCATAGTCCCACCAACCATATACTTTCATCATTGTTGATTCAAAACGATGACCATAACTTTCTAATGCACATGCTAAATCTCTTTCATAGTTTAAACCCATTACAGACAATAATTCTTTGCAGTTTGTATTAGGAGTTGGCTCCGAATTTATAAAAAAGGCACCTTCTCCCATCATATTTGACTCAGCCATACCACCGTAAGGGAAACTCCATACCCATACTTCATTTATTTTTCCTGAATTGCGTTTCTTGTCAAAACCAAAATGTTCAACGAAAGCTTTATAATCAAAACCTGTTTCTTGTTCTTTCAGTGTTTTCCAATTAGGTTCTTGCATCAGTTCAATTACTCTCGCTTCAGTAAGTTTTTCGCCTGATTTTTTTAAAAATGTAAAATATTCTTTGGTATCAATTAACTCAACTATTTGATAATCGATAGTTCCGCCACTTGTTTTTTCTAAAGTCGCTTCGTAATCCCTAGTTAATTGAAAAGGATCACTCCAAACACGTTTTTCATTACCAGGCGTTCTAAGCACTTCGTGCATTCTTTTTCCATTTACAATAGGATCCTGGATAACCACTGCAACTTTAACCACTATTTTATTTGCTTTGGGCAATGTTTGTTGATTTTGGGCTTTTAAATTAGATGCAAAAAGAAGTGTAACAAATCCAATTGTATAGATATATTTCATATATATTAAAGTTTATTTTTTAATCATCACATGGTATTACTTTTACTTGGCCCAACAGTTAAAAACTGTTGGGCCAAGTAATTACTACATATAATAGTTTACTAGCCGCCCAAAAAAATCAAGTAGGGTGCTTTATATGTTTATTGAATATTAACCCATTGCCAAGTTTCGCCATCAGTCATGTTGATATAGGCACTCGTAAGGGTTCCACTTTGCAAGTTATTTGCAGATTTAGCAGAGAAATATAATTTTCCTCCGCGTGGTTGACCCGTAGCTGGTACAGGAAAAATCTGTAAAAGTTCAGCATTGGTAAGTTTTAAAGAACCTGAAGCATCAGTTTGCTTGGTGAAATAAGAAGGCGTAATTACAGAACCATCGGCTGGATTTATTTTAGAAATCACTACTGTTGCATTCGCACTTCGTTGTGCTTGATTTCCATTAATATAGACAGTAACGTTCAGCGAAGGAGGAGTAACAGATAGAGTATCAAATTCCATATCTCGAGAACATGAAGATAAAAGCACCAATGTCAACGAAAACAAAATTATGCTATAGATTATTTTTTTCATATCGAATTTATTTAAAAGTGTTTTTATTAAAATAATTACATTGGCTTATTAGCTCCAAATGTGTATACTGGTTGTCCATGTGCAATAAGCTCTGGTGCAGGTATTGGGAATTGGAATACAGTTCCAGGCAATAATGTTCCATTACGACGTTTGTCAAAGAAACCTAATTGTGGCCATACCAGATCACATTCTACGTAACGCTCGTAAAATATTTTATCTAATAAATCAGGGTCAGCGTCTGTTGCTGCAGGCAAATTACCTATTCCTACTCTTGAATTATTAACGTATCCTGAGGCTCCAGTTTGTCCAAGTCGTAATTTAGCTTCCGCCAAATACAAATCATTCTCTGCTTTTAAGAAATGATCTACAGATCCTGTTTCATTGAATACTACATCAAAATATCGCGTATATCTATATTCAGACATAATCCATGTTCCGAAACCAACACGAGTCGCACGACCAAAACCAAACCATTGTCCTAAATCATCAGAATCTGTAAAATATTTATTTAATCTAGCGTCTGGACAATTAGTGATAGGAGGCAAACGCTTTACACCATTAGGAAAAGGGTAAACTGAGTTTGGATCATTTGGAGCCATTAGGTGTAAAAGCCATTGACTTCCTCTAATATATTGTGCATTATGTAGCCAAAAATAGTTAGATCCTTCATCACGAGTCATTACTTTTCCTCTCCATCCCTGTTTGTATTGAACAGAAAAATTTTGTTGTAATCCATTATGTGCATACTGCGCTACTTTTGCCCAATCAGTTTGTGCATTTTCAGCTGGAGTACGTGCATTGTTTACCAAAAAACGAGCAGCCATAGAATTGGCAAACTGAAGAAGTGTTGCTTTATTAAAAGTCTGACCTGGTATTATTTCGCTATAATCACCATCTAAAGGGTCTCCTTGAATTATTTTAATTGCATTATCAAGTTGCCCCATTGCAAAAGCCATAACCTCTTTAGACGATTTTGTATTTGCTTTATAATCAAATGTCAATGCATCATCTTTATCTGTAAACAAGTATGCCTTGTCATAAAGCAATGCAATATTACCATATAATAATGCTTGTATAATTAGATTATGAGCTTTAACGCGTTGTGTATAATCTATCCCATTTAAAATTATCTTATAAGAAGGATCTTTTAGTTTATTTGCCAAAACCATAGTGCTACCCACTGCTGTATAATAATTATACCAAGCGCCATAATTGATGATAATAACCGGGTCTGGTGTCATACCATTAAACAAGTCTCCACGTGGGCGAAACCACATAGTGCCTGATCCCCATGAACTTGTACCTGCCTGAAACAATTCTGCACAAGCAAAACCTATCGTAGGGCTTGCAGCTATTGATCCATTATACCATGTATTATAACCATTGCTAAGCAAAGAGTAAGATTCTTTGGGAGCATACATAGCCGAAATATCTGGTAAATTTTCATTTTTTATATCAAGACTTTCAAAATCACGACAAGAAGTGAAATTGAATATGGCTATTATAGCCAATAGTACTGTAAGAATTTTTTTCATAATTATCTAATTTAAAATGTTATAGAAACTGATCCACTTACCAATCTTGGAGAAGGGTAACGATTGTTACTATCAAATCTAAAAGTGCCCGCATCCACACCTCCTTGGCTTGATCCTGTTTCTGGGTCAAATCCTGGATATTTAGTGAATACTAACAGGTTACGACCCACTAGGTTAAAACGAATATTTTTTACAAACTTTAAACTATTTACTTTCAAATCATATGATAAAGACACCTCACGAAGTTTTACAAATGTTCCATCAAATACCAACGCATCATTGTCCCAACCTAACAATCCTGAATATTGACCACCATTGCCATAATATGTTGCCGATTTTTGCTCATTTAGAGCCAAACTTGATTGATCAAATAACTTTGGTTCCGTCATATAACGAACCGAGTGATTATAAACCGCTCCTCCTTGTTG
>NZ_JBFTQI010000409.1:0-5253 GCF_056398925.1 Pedobacter sp. 01T416_2 | reverse complement strand
TGGCATTTTTCTTTTCTCATCAAAGGTTAGCTGTTGGTTAGGTGTAAGTACGCCTAAAAGCTTTTGATGATCTTGCACACTTACTTTTCCACGCGTTACTGTTACCACAACCTTCTGTCCGTCAATAGCTTTAATATTAAAAGCGGTACCCAAAACAGTTGTTTTAACTTTTCCTGCATAAACGATAAAGGGCTTGGCCGAATCATGAACAATATCAAAATATCCTTCTCCTTTAAGTGTAACTTCTCTGGTATTGCCATCAAAGTGTTGGGGATACAGCAAAACCGCACCATTATTTAATATCACTGTACTCCCATCAGGTAATACTATTTTTTTATGCTCTATGTCTGCTACTACATTAACAACTGCTATATTGGCTTTAGCTGTTATTTTTTGTGTTGCAGGCTTTAAAAAATAGAAAGTAGAAAAACCTGCAATTAATAATATAGCGGCCCAACCTATCCAGCCAAAATTTAATTTAAACGACTTCTTTTCTTCCCCGCCCACAATTTCATTAAAAATTTTATTGGCCTTACTTTCTGTTATAGTTTCGTTTGATTGAAATAAATCCCAATCATTTTCCATTAAGCGTTTTTCAAATTCAACATTGCTTGAGGCGTTAAGATGATTAAATAAAACGCTCTTTTCTTCTTCGGAGATCGTATTTTGAGCATACTTCTCCAGAAGTTCACTTATTTCTTCATTTTTCATACAAATGGCGATATAGAAAAGATATTATTTTGTTCGTTTTAATAGTTGACGTTTGTGAAACACAAAAAGAGGTAGTCAAAAAAAAGTTTTTTTTTTAAAAAACAATCTAATACTAAGAAAACAACTTAAATCTTAGCAAAATCCAATAGAATTGATGGAGCGCTTATTTTAATAGTCCCAGAAAAACGAAAGAGATGAGTGGTACAGCATTATTTTCACCAACCAGGGTACGTAACGTTTTTAAGGCTTCTCTTAAATGAACCTTAACAGTAGCGGGTGCAATATGAAGTATTTCTGCAACTTCTTTTTGTTTCATCCCTTCAATATGGCACATCCGGTAAACCAATCCTTGTTGCTTAGGGAGTTTAGCCAATAATTGATCAACGTAGCTTTGCGCATCTTTCCGCATAATGGCATCTTCAGTCCCTGTGTCCTGCTCGCTCCACACAACTTTCTGTAAGTCTGATGTTTTGTTTTCAGCGGCAATAGCCCTAAGCAAATCTAAAGTAAGGTTAACGGCAATTCTTCGGATGTAGCCACCAAAGTTTTCAATGGCATTCAGATTTTCCCTTTTTAACCAAATTTTAAGGAAGGTTTCCTGAACAATCTCTTCAGCTCTTTCTTTAGATTTAAGGTAGCGGTTGGCGTAAGAAAAAACCTTATTTTTATAAGCATCAAAGATCAAGCGAAAGGCCTGTTGATCGCCAACAGCTATTTTGAGAATTAAATCCCGTTCCTCTCCCAATTCCTTATTTTGCATATACTAATATAATATTTTCAAAGCAGGTTTTCTTGGTTGATGAAGTGTTTTTGCAGTGCAAAAAGGTCTTGTTCATTAATTACACTGAATTTAAAAACAATCCATAAGTGCTAAAAAATTAGCCCCTAACCTACAATGATTGCAAATTACATCTTCGGTCCGAATCTATAATTTTTGGTAAGACTACAAAAAAATCTGATTATTTCTGCTAATCAGGATACAATTTGACAATAATCGCCTTAAAAACAGCTCTTCAGCCTTAAAACTATATGGTTTTATGTACATAACTACTCAAATGCAGTAATTTTTAAATAAATCAAGCGATATTGGAGTTATTTAACCGCTAAATAAGGAATGAAAAATGATTGATAATATAATAAAAAAAGCCATGATGAAAACATCATGGCTTCTATTAATCAACTAAACCTTATAAATACTAACCAAATATTTATGATTCAAAAGTAAATTGACTGTATTAATTGGAAATTAAGTTAGGATTAAATGAAAGAAAAAAATTAGCGTTATCGAAAATATCATAAATTAAAATCAGTATAAGATCAAGAACACCATTGTACTGATTTGCGCGATCATTCCTAAACGATGCTTACTAGATATCTCTAATATCMAACTGGTGTGCAATTATAACGGCTATCCACCATAGTTCATAATTTTAGTCCATCCAGTACCCACCCAAAAATACGTACCATAAACACCTAATAACCAAGTCAATAAAGCACACCGATGATGTAGATGATTATGCAAACTGTTAAAATGGTTATATTG
Organism: Pedobacter sp. 01T416_2; assembly: GCF_056398925.1. Lineage (NCBI taxonomy): Bacteria > Pseudomonadati > Bacteroidota > Sphingobacteriia > Sphingobacteriales > Sphingobacteriaceae > Pedobacter > Pedobacter sp. 01T416_2. Next base: position 2,999 of record NZ_JBFTQI010000409.1, on the reverse strand, counting down.
CGGCACAAAATCATAATGAATAACTCAAAAAAAGCTAATCTTAACAAACTATTCTCATTTCTTCTAAAAAAGCAATGCGTAATTGCCATTTATCTGCTATTGGCTATTGTTGCGGGTTACAAACAGTATCACCATCATTCTTACAATAATTATCTGATTTTCAAATATGTGTATTGGCATACTGTAGATCTGCAAAATTTATACAATAACTATCCAGAATATTTAGACAGTAACCACTACGGACCTTTATTTTCAATCTTTATTGCACCTTTTGCACTGTTGCCTGATGGTTTAGGTGCTGTTCTTTGGAACGTGGCCAATGTATTGATTTTGCTTTGGGGAATTTACAGTCTGCCGATATCATTAAACAAACGCACTATTATTGCCTGGATCTGTGCACACGAAGCCTTAACTGCACTCTTTAGTTTTCAGTTTAATATTGCCCTAACAGGGATTATTTTACTCAGTTTTTCTTATCTTATTAAAAAGAAGGAAATACAGTCCGCCTTTTTTATCGCCTTTGGTACTTTGGTTAAACTATACGGAATTGTTGGACTGGCATTTTTCTTTTTTAGCAAGAACAAGCTAAAATTTATCATAGGCTGTTTTATTGCTTTTGCGGTACTGTTTGCTTTGCCGATGGTTATTTCATCTCCGGCATTTGTAATTCAATCATATAGCGACTGGTATCATTCCCTTGCCCATAAAAATGATTTAAATGCATCATTAACTTCGTTCCAGGATATTTCTATAATGGGTATTGTAAGACGGGCAACAGGTAACATAAACATTCCCAATGCTCCATTTTTACTGGTTGGTCTTGTATTATTTGGCTTGCCCTATTTACGGATTAAGCAATATAAACACCTCGGCTTTAGGTTAATGTTATTGGCATCGACACTTATTTTTACTGTTATATTTAGCAGCGGTTCTGAATCGCCAACCTATGTTATCGCTTTTGCAGGTGTTGCCATTTGGTTTATGGTGCAGCAAAACCCTAAAAAAGGATGGATAATAGCCTTATTTATTTTTGCATTTATATTAACCAGCCTATCGCCAACCGATATTTTCCCAAGGCCGGTTAAAGAATTTATTCGTCTATATTCGCTTAAAGCCCTACCTTGCGTTATCATTTGGCTAACCATAGTCTATCAAATGATGAAAGAAGATTTTGAGTCTTATCTGATTGCCGATAAATGAATAAACTAGTTTCTATAGTAATTCCTGCTTACAACGAAGCCGATAATATTTTTGTAATAGCCGAAAGTATTAAAAAAGTTTTTTCGACCATCAACTACGATTATGAAATTATTCTGGTTGATGATGGAAGTGCCGATTATACGCTCGAAAAAATTAAGGATTATGCTTTAACTGCAGATAACATATTCTTTCTCGAATTCTCTAAAAATTTTGGCCACCAATTGGCGGTTAAGGCGGGTATGGACCATGCTTTTGGCGATTGTGTAATTTCTATGGATTGCGATATGCAACATCCTCCGGAACTGATTCCGGAAATGCTCCAGAAATGGCAGGAAGGTTTTGAGGTAGTATACACCATCAGGGAAGAAGATAAAAATTTATCCAAAGGAAAAAGAAGTTCATCAAACCTATTCTACAAAACCTTAAACTGGCTATCGGATATTGATCTCGAACCAGGTGCAGCCGATTTCCGCTTACTTGATCAAAAGGTTGTTAGCGTTTTTAGGAATTTTCACGAAAACGAGCCCTTTTTACGTGGTTTGGTAAAATGGCTTGGTTTTAAGCAATTCGCCATTCGTTACAATCCTGCTGCACGCTTTTCGGGAAATAGCAAGTATACCTTTAAAAAGATGTTAAGGCTGGCCTTACACGGTGTTACCTCTTTCAGTATAAAACCATTGTATTCTGCAGTATACCTGGGTTTCATCCTTTCTTTTGCCTCTGTACTGTACATACCTTATATTATTTATGCTTTTGTAAATCATGTAGAGGTTTCTGGTTGGGCATCTGTAATTATGACTATCGTCTTTTTTGGAGGGCTACAGCTTATTATCTTAGGCATTATAGGCATATATGTAGGTAAAATGTTTATGCAGTCTAAAAACCGCCCCAATTACATTATCCGTTCAACCAATATTCAGCAAAAATAAAATGGTACTGTTAAGTTTTGATATCGAAGAGTTTGATATGCCTTTTGAATATGGAAAAGATATTTCTTTCGAAGAGCAGATTGCTATTTCGAGGGCTGGCACCATAACCATTTTGGATATCTTGGATAAATATGAGGTAAAAGCTACTTTTTTTTGTACAGTTACTTTTGCCGAAAATATTCCGGATCTGATTAAAAGGATTACCGAAACGGGGCACGAACTTGCCTCGCATGGTTATTATCATTCTGATTTTAAACCCGAACATCTTCTCCAATCCAAACTAAAATTAGAAGAACTCTCTGGCAAAGAAATTACAGGTTACCGCATGGCGAGAATGATGCCTGTTGACGAAAAGGAAATTGAAAAAGCCGGATATACTTATAATACTTCCATTAATCCAACCTATTTGCCAGGGCGCTACAATAATTTTAATGTCTCCAGAACACATTTCATCAAAAATAATGTATTGCAGATTCCAGCTTCGGTAAGCCCGTTAATTAGGTTTCCACTGTTTTGGCTGTCTTTCCACAATCTGCCTTTAGGCATTTACAAAACATTGGCCAGCTGGACATACAAAAAAGATAAATACCTGAATATCTATTTCCACCCCTGGGAATATACTGATTTAGAAGATTTTGATCGCTTTGGTTTCCCAGCTTATGTAAGAAAAAACACGGGCACAAAAATGGCAAAACGTACAGAAGATCTTATTTCATGGATGAAGGCTAAAAATTATCCCTTTGGTACTTTTCAGGAATTTATCCGTACTATTTCTTCAAACTCATAACTGCCAATTGTAATTTGAAAACTATTTATACGTTTCGGCCAATTTAAGTGCATTGTAGGCATTAACAATACCTCCGCTAACAC
>NZ_JBFTQI010000408.1:0-5264 GCF_056398925.1 Pedobacter sp. 01T416_2 | reverse complement strand
AAGCTACACCGTTTACATTTTTGAGCACATCGCTTAAGCGGTTTGCTTGTTGGTCGGCAATTACTTGGTTTCCAATAATCTGCACGGCCTGTGGAAGATCCATAGGGGCAATAGCAATTTTACCTAAGTTAGCTGGCTTTCTGTTTGGCGTTTTGTAACCGTTAATGGCTACTTCATCCAATTGAGATGAAGATTCTGYAATGGTGAAATCAGCATTTACGGTCTGACCAGCCGCTACAGTAATTGATTTTTCCTGAGCAGAAACACCAATAGCTGATGTTTTGATCGTATAGGTGCCGGGTGTTATATTTTTAATCGTGAAATTACCTTTCTCATCAGTTTGTGTAGTTCTACCAGTATTTTTTAAACCAACACTTACATAACTGGCAGGATTGCCATCGCTCGTTTTAATCGAACCCGAAACAGATCCGTTTTTGCTTTGCGCCATGGTATTACCTGCCAAAAACAGAAAAACAGCTATAAAATTTAAAAGAAAAGTAAATTTTTTATTCATCTTTATTTAGATTAATTCTTAGTTGGCGCAAAGGAAGCGTTTTTGCATCGGAATTACAAAATTATTTTTATTTGTTCTAAATAAGATTAGTTTTTGATTTGCTTTTTTGAAATACATAGCTTTTTTGAATGCGTATATTAGGATATACTAAATCAAATTATGCAAAATAGCGAAGACCATTTCTATTCCAATTTGCCCATTCATAAAATACCATTATATCAGTTGTTGATTCAAAATCAATTATTTGAAAAAGTGGTTGCTAGCTGGTGTGTAATCATCACCGATATTAAGCGTTCAACCGCTGCTGTAAATTCGGGCCTGCATGAAAATGTTAACCTTATTGCTACCGGAAGTATTGTTGCCGTACTCAATATTGCATTTAAAGCAAACATTTCGGTTCCATTTTTCTTCGGTGGCGATGGGGCTTCTTTTATTGTTCCGCCTAGTATTGTAGATGATGTGATGAAATCGCTGTTGAAATACAAAGATAACACCTTACGGAATTTTAACCTTGATTTAAGGACTGGGATTATGCCTGTTGAAGAAATTTACAAACAAAGCCATACGCTTAATATTTGCAGATTTAGTAGTGCTGAAACATTTTCTATCCCCATTGTTTTGGGCGATGGCCTGGCTTATGCCGAACAAATTATCAAGGGAGAGAATTACCTGTTAACGGGCCATGATACTGCAAGTAATGAAATCGATTTAAGTGGTATGCAATGCCGCTGGGATAAGATAGAACCACCCGAAAATAGTGATGAGGTGGTTACATTAATCGTTATAGCTCCAGAAATAACGCAGCAGGCAGCCGTATTCAGCAAAGTGATCCATCATCTTGATCAAATTTACGGAACACCCGAAAAGCGTCAGCCGATTTCAGTTTCTAAGTTGATTTTCAAAACAAGCTTCAATAGTCTGGGGAAAGAAATGAAACACCGAATTGGAAAAATTAAACTTTTTGAACTGATCAAATCATGGCTCATCAATATTTATGGCTATATCTATTTCCGAACGGAGCGTGGTAAAAAATACCTGAAACAGCTTGTAGAAATGTCGGATACGCTGGTGATAGATGGTAGAATAAATACGGTAATTACCGGAACCGCACAGCAGCGATTAATATTGCAGAAAGCGCTTAATCAGCTCGAAAAAAATAATGAAATTTTATACGGCCTCTATGTTAGCGGCGAATCGATCATGTCTTGTTATGTTAGGGACCTGGAAGATGATCACATTCATTTTGTTGATGGAGCAGATGGGGGATATACTCAGGCCGCGGGAGTACTTAAACAGAAAATAAGCGATAAATTAAATGCCAGATGATAAAAGGTTAATAATAGCCAAACTTTTGTAAAGGCCACTTGTATGATACTTAGTATAATTTGATTTTACCATACATATCAGCATCGTCGGGTTTTAACTTTTAATTATAAATGGAAAATTATTCAAGGGTTTTAAATAATAATCAACTTTTAGAGGTTCTTTCCTTATCAAAAGATGCAACAGCCATATACACATCCGAGCATATAGTAATCGAAATGGCCAATGATGCCATGATTGCTTTTTGGGGAAAAGACCGCTCTATTATCGGTAAACCTTTAGAAGATGCTGTGCCAGAGTTAAAGGGCCAGCCTTTTATCAATATGCTGAAAAATGTATTGCTAACGGGCATTACAGATAAAGGAGATGCTATTCAGGCCGAAACCCTAAGGGATGGGAGATTACAAACAGCTTATTATGCTTACGAATACCGCGCCATTAAGGATGAAGCTGGGATGCCTTATTGTATTCTTCATACCGCAAGCGATGTGACTGATATGGTTAATGCGAAAAATGCCATTAAAGAGACTGAACTGCAACGGGAAGCACTAGATCAGGAACAGATTCTAATCAGTATAAAGGAAGAGCGGCAAAAGAATGATTTCATCAGTATGGTAAGCCATGAGCTAAAAACGCCTTTAACCTCTATTAGTGCCTATGTTCAATTGATGCAGAGTCGGAGTTTAACAGATCTTTTTGTCGTAAATACTTTAGATAAAGTTCAAAAACAGATCCGGAAAATGAGTGCTATGATCACTTCCTTTTTAAATGTATCGCGTTTAGAATCAGGAGAAATTCACTTGAGCCTATCTCATTTTGATCTTGATAAACTGATTTGTGATCTTGTAGAAGATCTAAGGTTAATTCATCCTACTAATCAGATTAATTTTGCAGAGGGTGAGCCTAAATTAATATACGCCGACAAAGATAAAATTGGCTCTGTAATTTCAAATTTGATTAGCAATGCTGTAAAATATTCAGATCAGGGCAGTACTGTTTATGTTCAATCAGAAGCCTTGGGGAATGAAATACATGTTTCTGTAACAGATAACGGCATTGGTATCGAGGCTCATGATCTGGAGAAACTTTTTGATCGGTTTTATCGCGTAGAAAACCAGCAAACTAAAACCATTTCAGGTTTTGGGATTGGTTTATACCTAAGTGCAGAGATTATAAACTTACACCAGGGTAAAATTTGGGCAGAAAGTAATTATGGGGCCGGTTCTACATTTCACTTTTCGCTCCCCGTAAAGCGCTAATTCAAATCAAAGCCCTGATCTTGCATGATTAAATCGCAGTTAAAGTTTCGGGTTAGTTAAGAAAAGTAAAAGACTGGATTACAGGCTAAAATAAATCGTCATTTCGACTGGAGAAAAGTCCCGGCGTTAAATCCTACTGTGTGGACACATTTTTTTGATGTTGATTTTTTAGGCGTTTTGCTAACTTCCTCTGAAAACACATTGTTTTAACCGAAGAACGCCGTCAATCCCAAGGGCCGGAGAAATCAAAAAAACAGTTGCAGGAAAGAACAAATAGTACTGCCAAACCTAAACGCAGTGGTTTTGTGTTCATAAACGCTAATTTAAAGCTTTAAATATGTATTGAACACAAAACGAAGTGCCGCTGTTTTTTTGATGTGTGTAGGATTGTGTAAAAGGCCCATTGCTGGATTGATAGAGCGTTTTGGGTACTTTGGCGCTCCAAAGTACCATGCCCCCGCGGCAAAGAGCGGAAAAGTCAATGTTTGTGTAATTAATTTTTTTTTCAAAATAAATGTCTTTTAGCATCTGGAAAGATGCTGAAATAAATTCAGCATGACGATTGCTTTAGGAATGTGTGTTAAAAACAACTATAGAATTAACAAAAGATGTGTCCACACGGTAGGATGTTGAGTCGAAAGAGAAATCTTTGAACCATGTTTATTGGATTGTTCAAAGATTTCTTCTCCGAAGCAGTTCCTTTGGAACACTGCTGCCGAAATGACGATCGATTTTTTTAACTTAAAATTTCATCAATCAGTTTTACTTCAGCAGCACTAAATTTTATATTATCTAAAGCTTTAATTGAATCCGTAATTTGCTCTGGCTTACTGGCACCTATTAAGACTGTGGTAATTCTCTCGTCCTTCAGTATCCACGATAACGCCATATGTGCTAATTTTTGCCCACGCGATTTGGCAACATCATTTAGTTTGGCAATCACGGCTAATTTCTCGGGCGTAATATTGCTTTCTTTCAGGAAAATACCACTGGTGGCTACTCTTGAATCGGAAGGAATGCCGTGTAAATATTTATCGGTAAGTAGACCTTGTGCCAATGGCGAAAATGGAATACAACCCACACCATTTTTTTCCAAAACATCGAGTAAGCCATCTTCTACCCAGCGTTCGAACATCGAATATTTAGGCTGGTGGATTAAACATGGTGTACCGTTATCTTTTAAAATTTTGATGGCTTTTGCGGCTTCTTCTGCCTTATAATTCGAAATACCAACATACAAAGCTTTTCCCTGTTGAACCAAGAGACTTAAGGCTCCCATGGTTTCTTCAAGCGGAGTTTCATGATCTGGACGATGGTGGTAAAAAATATCAACATAATCCAGTTTCATGCGTTTTAAGCTCTGGTCTAAACTAGAAACCAGGTATTTTTTCGAACCCCAGTCGCCATAAGGACCATCCCACATGGTATATCCGGCTTTGCTTGAAATAATCATTTCATCACGATAGCCCCTAAAATCCTCATGAAGGATTTTTCCAAAAACTTCTTCAGCGGAGCCTGGAGGCGGACCATAATTATTTGCTAAATCGAAATGGGTAATTCCATTGTTAAAAGCAGTGTAGATTAGGTTTTTGCTATTTTCAAAAACGTTAACATGCCCGAAATTATGCCATAAACCCAACGATATCGCAGGCAATTTTATGCCACTGTTTCCACAACGGCGATATAGCATTTTGTCGTAACGGTCTGTTGAAATGATTTGATTCATATTTGGAATTTGATTGCCGCAATAATAATCAGTTTTACTGGATTTTAATTGATATTAGGTTAATATTATCTTCAAATCAGTAAAAACGCTGAAAGTTCAATTTAGCTGTATAATAATCGTCATGCTGAATTCATTCAACATTGTATTTAGCTCATCTTTAAAAAAGACCCTGAAATAAATCTGATGGTTATCGGATCAGGAAGACGATAAAAATAAATCAAAGATTTTCAATCGTTCAACAGTTTGTTATCACCATTTCTACAAATCGTATCATTGCTGATGTTTAATTAAATTATTCTTTAATAATATGCATTTTTGATTATTCTAAATCGTTTTTTTTTGTAAAGTTATGTCATATACTTATATTTAAAAACTTAATTAAAAATCTAAACCAAGTATTCCACTTTATGAAATTACAATCATTAACGAGCCTCGGTATGCT
>NZ_JBFTQI010000407.1:0-5266 GCF_056398925.1 Pedobacter sp. 01T416_2 | reverse complement strand
GGGGCGATTGTTCAAAACCAACAAAATTCTTCTCCAGTTTATTCTTGGTATCCCATGGGCTGGATGAAGTTTGAGCATCCCGGAAAATATACTTTGTCAGTATCATTATTAGGTGGGGATAGAGAAAAAGCAAGTTTATCTGCCATTAAACTTAAAAAAATCAATTGAGATTAATCACAATTTAAATTATTTGTATGAGAAAAGTATTTCAAATTGTATTGTTTTGCCTGGCGGGTTATAGTGTGTTCGGGCAAACCGGTAAAACCCGCCATAAAGAATATCACGTATCAATAAGTGGCAGTGATACAAATGGAGGGAGTTTGGTCAAGCCATTTAAAACCATTTCTGCAGCCGCAAATACAGCCATGCCCGGGGATGTAATTACCGTTCACACAGGAATTTATCGCGAACAGATTACCCCGCCCCGCGGTGGTAATTCAGAAACCGAACGGATTACCTATCGGGCAGCCAAGGGAGAGAAAGTAGAGATCAAAGGATCCGAGGTAATAAAGGGCTGGCAAAAAACAGAGAATGATACCTGGGTGGTAAAAATTCCGAATGGCTTCTTCGGAAAATTTAATCCATACAAGGATTTAATCCATGGTGACTGGTATTGGCCGCCCAAAGAGAGCAAGTTCCGTACCGGAGCAGTGTATCTCAATGGTGATTGGTTGATGGAAGCATTAACCAGAGACAATGTCATGAAAGCTGCCGAGGAAAAAAATGCGCTCTGGTGGGCAGATGTTGATTCCACGACCACCACTATTTGGGCACAGTTTAAAAACGTGAATCCCAATAAAGAAATGGTCGAGATCAATGTACGCCAAAAGGTTTTTTACCCGGACAGACCGTTTATCAATTTCATAACTGTTAGTGGCTTTACGATGGAACAGGCTGCCACCAATTGGGCACCGCCAACAGCAGAACAAATGGGATTGATCGGTACCAACTGGAGTAAAGGCTGGATCATTGAAAATAACACGGTCCAATATTCGAAATCTGTGGGTATATCGCTAGGTAAGTATGGTGATGCTTTTGACAATAAAGGTACCGAATCGGCAGAGGGATATGTAGGTACGATCAACAGGGCATTAAATTTTGGATGGAACAAGGGCACAGTAGGCGGACATCTGGTGCGCAATAATACGGTCGCCTATTGCGAGCAAACCGGCATTGTTGGCAGTATGGGTTGTGCCTTCAGCGTTGTGGAGGGTAATACGATCCATGATATCCATGTACGAAAATTGTTTAGTGGTGCGGAAATGGGAGCTATTAAATTTCATGGTGGAGTGGATGTGCAGATCCGTAACAACCATATTTATAAAACCAATATGGGGATCTGGTTCGACTGGATGGCGCAGGGTGCGCAGGTAAAAAATAATCTGTTGCATGACAACGGCCTGGATATTTATTTAGAGGTAAATCATGGACCAACGCTCCTAAGCAATAATATTTTTCTTTCCAAAGAAAATTTACTCATGATCTCAAACGGAGTTGCATTTGTACACAACCTGTTTGCAGGTAATATCGACGTTAAACCTTATGACCCTCGCTTAACTCCTTATCACAAACCACATTCCACTTATGTTGAAGCATTGCATGATAACCCGGCAGGCGATATTCGATTCATTAATAATTTATTTGTGAGCGGAGCAGACGCAAGCCTTTATAAGAAAAATATACTACCGGTAATCTTCGATGGTAATGTCTATACAAAAGGATCAGTAAGGGCGATTTTGGGTAATAAAGAAATAAAATATGGTCATGTAAGCGACGAAGTGTTAGAAAAGATTAAAAACATGCCGGTTAAAGACGTTGTGGAAAAGAATTTTATAGTAAATGAAAATTTTGACGCTGGGGCAAAGCTGATTCCCGAATGGAATAAAATGTACCTGGAAATTGCCCTGGACAAAAATTGGCTGCTCCAGCAAAAAAGAAAAATGGCCTCAACAGAGACACTGGGTAAAGCAGTTATTCCAAATCTTCCATTTGAAAATGTGGATGGCACTCCGCTGAAAATTGATGCTGATTATTTAGGGAATGCCCGCAACAGGCTAAATCCTTCACCCGGACCGTTTGAGATATTACAGACCGGAAAGCAGAAAATAAGAGTTTGGTAGGAAGAATGAAGATAACCTGTTAAAATGAGATAATGCAAATTTTAAATTTTAATTGAAGAAAAGGACAGTAGTAACGAGTTGATAAATAAAAGATCCGGACATAACACAGGCAGACCTATCAGAAAAATAACTGCACTTATTCAATAATAAAAAAAACTAAAAATGGATAAAAAACGCAGTCTTGCATGCTGATTATTATTATCTCGAAGCGCTCTTACGGTATAAGAAGTGGTATTTATATACCTAATGATCCGGAACTGTTTTGAAATGTCTATAAGATTAATGGTAGTGATTTACAAGGAAAATAATTTTTAAATAAAAAAAAATGAAAAAAACGACGTTTTTTATAATAGCCCTAATGGCGCTGTTTGCACATCAATCTCTTGCTGCAGATGTTTATACAGTTGTTTCGCCCAACGGCAAATTGAAGCTGAGTATTCGGACAGCTGATTCTCCAACCGCCAAAGGTGAATTGATCTATAGTATCTCCTATAAAGGAGCTCCGGTTATCTTAAACTCCAATATGGGTGTAAACGGCTGGGATAATGGGTTTACTATAGAAAAGGAAGAAAAAACGACAAGTAATGAGATTTGGAATCCGGTTTATGGCGAACGCTCGGAGATACACGATAATTATAATCAAACCATATTCTTTGTGAAGCAAGAAGGGAAAAGCAGCAAATTGCATGTTATCGTTCGTGCCTATAATGAGGGAATCGCTTTTAGATATGTGTTTGCCGAGCGTGAAAATGCAACAGGATATGGTAGAGGTGGAGATTTTATGAAAATCAGCGCCGATCAAACTACCTTTCGGGTTCCTGAAAAGACTTTTTGTTATCTTACTTATTCGGCACAAGGGGTTGTAGAACTGATGCCAGTTAAAGATTGGAAAGAGGAGGCAGAACGGCCTTTGACCTTAAAATTTAGCAATGGGCTTTATGGGGCATTGGGAGAAGCTGCTTTAACGAACTTTTCCCGGACCAAATTCAGGGTTGACAAAGGTGAAGAAAATATCATCCGCAGTTCGATGTATGATACCGTAGAGGAATTTGCGACGCTTGAAATGCCCTGGAAAGTAATTATGGTTGCCGAAAAACCTACTGATTTATTAGCCAATAATGATATTTACCTGAATTTAAATCCAGAGTCAAAAATCAAAAATACCGCTTGGATCAAACCGGGAAAGATTATTCGTGTAGGACTCACCACGAAGGATGCCAAAGCTGCCGTTGATTTTGCCGAAAAGCGAAAATTGCAATATATCCATTTTGATGCGGGGTGGTATGGCGCCGAAACACTTAAGGGCTCAGATCCGTTAGATTATAAACATGTAGATCCCGATCGTTCCCTGGCGAATGATCTGAATCTGGAAGAGGTAACCAAATATGCAAAATCCAAAGGTATTGGCGTTTGGGTATATGTCAACCAAAGGGCGCTTACCGATCATCTTGACGAAATCCTCCCGCTTTATAAATCGTGGGGTATTGCAGGAATTAAATTTGGATTTGTTAGTGTTGGGAGTTACAGGTGGACAACTTGGTTGCACGAGGCTGTGGTAAAATGTGCCAGATACAATATGATGGTTGATATCCATGATGAATACCGCCCAACAGGCTTTAGCCGGACATATCCTAATCTGCTAACCCAGGAAGGCGTGCGCGGAAATGAAGAATTTCCGGATGCAAACAATAATACTTCGCTTCCTTTTACCCGTTTTCTTTGCGGTCCGGCAGATTGTACGGTATGTTATTTTGCCCGAAAGGAGTTTAAGCCAAACACCATGAATGAAAATCGTTTATTAAAAAATACTCCAGGGCATCAGTTGGCGACTTCTGYTGTATTTTATAGTCCGTTACAGTTTTTGTATTGGTATGATAGTCCGTCTGATGTATTGGATGTTCCAGAACTGGAGTTTTTTGACCAACTGCCAACGGTTTGGGATGACACTAAGGTTTTGAGCGGAAGCATAGGAGAATCTATTTCAATTGCACGCCGTAGTGGCACAAAATGGTTTGTAGGCTGTATGACCAATAATGATAGGCGTACTATCGACTTTTCGTTCGGTTTCCTGGATCCATCAAAAAAATATCTGGTAACGATTTACACGGATGGAGGAGAAAAAGTGAAAACGCCGACTCATGTGAAGATAGAAAAGATGAAAGTAACTTCGGCTTCTAAGTTAAAACTGGATTTACTGGCCAGAGGTGGTTGCACAATGATTGTTGAAGAAACTTAAAACGACGAGATATCAAAAAATCATTGATTAAACCAAGACTATGAAAAAAATTATTTTTATTTTATTAATGGCAAGCGGTTCGCTTTTTGCACAAAAAAAGCAAAAAATGAGCGTGCTTATCGACCAGCAATTTCATTTTGCTGTAGAGCAGTATGGGGTATTAAAGCATAATATTGCATCAGGTGAGATGCCCAGAACATTTAACCCTATCACTGGCAAGGTTGTAACCAGCGATACAAAGTGGTGGTGCAGTGGCTTTTACCCGGGTTCTCTCCTTTATATATACGAGTATACCAAAAATCCGGAGATAAAGGTAGAAGCCGAAAAACGCCTGGCCATTCTAGAGAAAGAAAAACATTATCTGGGAAATCATGATTTAGGTTTTATGATGTATTGCAGTTTTGGGAATGCTTATCGCCTTTTTCATAAAGCAGAAGATAAAGCGACCATCGATACCTCGGCAATGTCATTGGCGACCCGTTATCGCCCATCTATTAAATCGATTCAGAGCTGGGACAGTAATGAGTTGTTGAAATGCCCTGTTATTATCGATAATATGATGAACCTGGAAATGCTGTGCTGGGTAAGCGACAATGGGGGTGATAAGAGATTTAAAGAAATAGCAATAAGCCATGCGAATACTACTTTAAAAACACATTTTAGAGCCGATAATAGTTCATATCACCTGGTAGACTATGATTTGAAAACAGGCCAGATTATTAAAAAAATAACCTGGCAGGGACTGGCAGATTCTTCTGCCTGGGCGCGTGGTCAGGGATGGGGGCTGTACGGTTATACCATGATGTACCGTTTTACAAAAGACAAAAACTATTTGGACCAGGCCCGGAAAATTGCTGCTTTTTTGATCAACCATCCAAATCTTCCGGCGGATAAAATCCCATATTGGGAC
>NZ_JBFTQI010000406.1:0-5268 GCF_056398925.1 Pedobacter sp. 01T416_2 | reverse complement strand
CCTTAAATACGCTTTAAGGTGTTTCGACAGGCTCAACATGACAACCATATGAGGTGAAATCGCCTTTATGATACAACCTCGACGGAGTAAATTATTTAGATAAAATTAATAGGTAAACTTAGGTTTCCCATTGTTGCAGGTTACCCCTTTTGGCTGTATTATCAACGCACAATCTGAATATACGCCCCATTTTTGATTGTAATCGGCCTGTAGTTTGGTAAATTGTTCAACCTTTTTCAGAAAAGTGCTCTCATCTATTTTTACAGAATAAGCAATATAACCTGATGCGCCTCCGCAGGCTTTAGATCCAATGGCGGTGAATTTCCATTCGCCGGCATTTTCACAGGTAAATTGCTGAGCTGATTTTTCAATGTCTTTATAAAGTCTATCCAGCTCTGACGAATCAACATTTCGCATAGGATCTTCTCGGTCTGTACACGCCCACATCAGACTTATAATCAGTACAATTGAAGTTAAAATAAATAGCGTCCGTTTCATCGTTTGTTACTTTTTACCTAAAACGGGATTTTAAATAAAAACGCTACAGCCCTTAAGACCTATGAGTTTTAAAAACAAAAGACTTCCGAAGTTTCATTGCCATATCGTGGTTAAACTTCGGAAGTCAGGAAAGCTAAAACTTAATTTTTAACGTGCACTTTTCTCTGGTCCCATCATTAATCAGGCCATCAGGTAGGGTAATTCTTAAACCTTTGGCGTTCTGTTTCCATTTAATGGTAAAGACTTCATCTTCCATAAGCAACTCTTTCACTTTTAAAATGGCAGTTGACAGCGATTTAATGATAAGTTCTCCATGATTAAATTCTAAAAGCTCGATATTGAGTTCGTCTGCTTCACCAGAATAAAAAATAATCGGGTTAACCTCATAAATATGAAGCTGATTGCCGCCTTGTTCGCCTGTGTTTAAAGCAATTTTTCTACTTACTGCCATTACAATTTGGTTTGAGTTAATTAAAAATGGCTTACAGTTAGTTTACCGGAGGAAAATTATAAGGCTTCCATGCACGAAGCACGCTCAGTTCTTTCTGTGTTTCTTCGCTTATGCCTACGCCCCAGGTATTAAAAAATGGAGCTAAATTTCTTTTTACCACATTAGAATAGGTTTTTACCCATAAATCGCGTTTTTGCTGATCGTTTAACCTGCCTATACTTGGTCCGATTTTTTGGTATTCTTTAAAAAACGCTTTAAAACTTTCCCATCCAAAACCTTCCTGCATCTGGCGGAACATGATGAGGCCTAAAAAGGCATCACCTTTCCATTTTTCATAACTCGCACCTTCGGCAAAATATTTTTTCATCATCTTTTGCGTATTTGCACTTGATACACCAGTATGTGAATCGTCCCGTCCGCCCATTAACCTATCGAACATATAGATTGAAAAGAAGTTATTGCTCACTTCGGTAGTTCCACCAAAAACCCAGTTCAGATTTTGCATGTTGTGACCAATTTCGTGGAAAAAGCCCCAATTTGCGCCTCCCTTACTTGGTTTCATCAATAACTCAGGGTTGGCCATAATTTCGTTCGAGAGCATCTTTCTGGATGGCGAATGGTGGATCATAATCGGATAACCGCTATGCATGTATCCTCCGCCAATATGTTCATCGGGTACCATCCGTTGAGCCCTATAAAACGGCGCTGGCATATTGGCCAGATCTAATTCTCCAAGTACAACTAAATCCCATAGTTTTAATACTTCTTCAGGATTTTTGATGGTTTGCAATACACTATCAGGCAAAGTTAAAATCACATTTTCAGTGGCCATCTCGCCCCAAGGTGCTTTATTATTTTTTAATTGGCTCTCCCAATCGCTTTGCGTGCTTTTACCCAACACAAAAAGTGGAGCTGCAACAGCATGGCTAATTTTGAAATCAATTTTTCTACTTTCTGCCTTAGGTTTAATATTAATGTAGATCAGTCCACCGAAAGGAGACGCTAATCTGTTTTTACCAATTACCAATTGTTGTTTCTTGGTTATAATTGGCATCCTGCGCCAATCTTCCTTGCCTGCTACCCAATAGTTTAAGCGATCGCTATGCGCACCAATCTGAACTTCAAGCTCGTTTACATTGGCGTTCTTGGGCACATCAATTTCTAAATACTCACCAGCTTTTGCATACAAACCTGTACTGTACATGGTTGCATTATCGTAACCAGAATACCCTAAGGTTGACACGATAGACACTAAACTATCGGCCATTTTTTTATGCTCGATGCTTACCGTTTTATTTATAAACTGAAAACCAGTCTTTACTGTACCTGGAAAAACCTCTGCTGAAGGTTGGGCTTTGATACTTTTATAATCAGTGCTTTTTAACGTTTCATCGCTCCATTTGGCGATGGCTTTTCTAAATGCAGTATCGCTTTTAGATAGGGTGTGTTGTGGTGTAATGACAATTGTTGCCGGATCTTTTGTTACATCTTGGGCAAAGGTACTTAAGCCTGTTGCTACTAATGCAAGGGATAATAGTGATTTCATTTGTGTTTGGTTTGTTGTTATTTAGGGGTTATACTTTTTTTAGGCGGAAAACCTTCGTTTCGTGAGCAGTTACCTCACCATTCCACTTATTATTTTTGCCAATTATTTTATGCTGCCACAGATCCCTGATCTCATATTTACCAGTCAGGCCTAATTCGGTAAAATTTATTTTTGCATTTTGGGCAGATGCCGATTTATTTAATATCGCTATGGCGAAATCTCCATTGGCTAAAGGACGAACAAAAACATCCCAAATATCTGTTTTGATTTTTCTTTCGGCCTGTTTGCCCAAAGCATCTTGGTTTAATGCAATTACTTCTTGGTTTGTGAAAATGGTTTTTGCTTCATTATCCATTTTACGGATATCGCAACTCGCATATAATGGCGAATTAAGCATGCTGTATAAACTCATTTGGCTTTGATATTCAGCTTGGGTACAACCTTTGCCATTAAAAGCTGAGGAAGGGCCTTTTGTGCCGTGTAAACCCGCCACTAACATATCTCCGTCGTTCCATCTACCAGGGCCTGAAAAGCTGGCCAATCCTGCTGTTTTATCTATCACATTGTAAATACCTACTCCTCCCTTACCTTCTGCATCATTCCATTTGTCTCTGATATCGTAAGTAGTACGCCAGCTTTGTCCGCCAACCTGTGCACCCCAGTTCCAAGGTTCGCGTGGACCCCATTCGCAGATTCCCAATACAATATCTCTACCCGATTTGCGTAGCGCCTGGGCTATTTTAGCATAACGGGCTTTAGCAGTTTCAACATCCTCTGGGGCATTACAATAGTCGTATTTTAAATAATCTATCCCCCATGAAGCAAAAGTTTTAGCATCCTGATCTTCGAAATTTAAACTTGCGGTATAACCACCACAGGTTAAAGGAGCAGCATCAGAATAGATGCCCAATTTCATCCCTTTGTTATGTAGGTAATCGGCCAGGGCTTTAATGCCAGAAGGAAATTTCTTTGGATCGGCAATAATCTTGTTTTTATTATCACGGCCACCTTGCCAACAATCATCTAAAAAAATATACTGATAGCCTGCTTTCACCATCCCACTGGCAACCATTGCTTCGGCCATTTCTTTAATATCTTTTTCGTTCGGATTTTCGGACATGATGTTCCAGCTCATCCAGCCCATTGGTGGTGTAGCAGCTAATTTTGATTCCTGTGCAAAGCTGATTTGAGCAAATAACAGTAAGGTTAAACAGATTTTGATAAATTTCATATTATTCTTTGATTAGAAAGTTCTGCAATTCTTTAGGAAATGGTCGTCATTCCCGCGCAGGCGGGAATCTTAATGCAACATATAAACCTAGCTAAAGCATTAAGATTCCCAATCGAGTTGGGAATGACGAACTATGTATGTTACTTAATCGGTTTGATATAATAGCTGTACTGGTAATCTTTAAACGGGATTTGGTATTGAATTAATGGCATAGAACCCCAGCTATCGATCCCTTGAACACCCAATTGCTGCATATCCATGTGCACATAAATCTGGTTGCGTTTTACCAGTTCGCCAGAGTGATATTGTTTTTTCTCTGCCTCTGGATCTAAATCCTCGACTGAATATGGCAATGCATTAAAACTCAATAACTGATCGGCAAATTCGAAACGTAAGCCTTTACCTGCTTTATTGGTAAAAGCTACCCAGCGCACATCAGTTTTATTACCACTTTCTTGTGGACGTGCATAAGGGAAGTACTGATCTGCAACCGTTGATTTATAAGTACCAATTAAGGAAGCCGTTTTTCTATCTACATAATTTTCTCCCGGCCCACGACCATACCATTGGATATTGCTGTAATCATTTTTCAGCTGCAGATCGTTACCGATACGCATTAAACTTTTGTAGTTGCCTGTTACTGCTTTAAATTGATTATTTACTTTTACAGTACCATCAGCAGATACATTAAATTCTTGCGTAGTTTCTGCATCACCTTTAAGTAGAGACGATTTAATGGTTAGGGTAAAGCCATCAGCAGTTGAATTTACAGTTGATTTAATATTGCCTGCACCGTTATCCTGATACACATTACGCCACATACGTAATTTCGTATTTAAGCCCGCACCGATATCGTTGTCGGTTGGTGCACGGTAAAATCCAGGTTGTGGCCCCGAGGCCAATAATTCTTGCCCTTTTGAAATATAACTGCTTAATATTCCTTTGATTAAATCGAAAGTAATGGTAAAATCACTTCCTTTAACCACTGCTTTTTCTGTAGTTTGCTCAATCTTTAAAGATTTCTTGTTTCTATTATAAACATTAGCTTTAGGCGCTCCGGCCAACGCAATCTGCTCGTAAGCAATCTCATAACCTTTTTCTAAAAATGGCTCAGCTGTTTTTAAGCGATAGCGAACGTTTAAGAAATATTCTTTACCCGCTGCATAATTCGTTTTAAATGGTAAGCTTAATGGCTGTGTTTGGCGCGGACCAACATTCAGGTTACTTACCAAGCCAGTTTGAATCACTTGTCCATCTTCTACCAATTCCCAGTTTAACTGCACATTACTGATATCTTTAAAGAAATAGCTGTTGTTTACATTAATCTGGTTGGCACCGTTAAAAGTAGTTTTGATATATTGATGCACTTTTTTCAATTCTACTGCCATTGGCGTCATACCACGGTAGGCGGTGACCACTCCTTTTACGCAGAAATCGTTATCGCTAAAATTTTCGTCAACCGGGCCACTTAGCGGGAAATCGCCGCCATAAGCCATAATTCGTTTACCGTTTTTAACGGTATCGATCGCTTGGTCTATCCAC
>NZ_JBFTQI010000405.1:0-5268 GCF_056398925.1 Pedobacter sp. 01T416_2 | reverse complement strand
ATATAATCTGGCTCGATCAAATCGTTAATCGCTACAATATCTAATCCTCTTTTTAATGCGGCTCTGAAAACCAGTCGGCCAATACGGCCAAAGCCGTTTATTCCAATTTTGCTCATTGTTCTGTTAATTAATGTAATGTTTTAATAAATTTTGTATTGGTTCTTTAATAATGCTTTTAATTTTTATGTCGTATCTGCCCGCTACCAACCTTAACCGGTCTTCGAGCTCGGCACCTACCTTACCTACAATATGTATCTCCCGGTCGTTGTATTTTTCTGCCATAGGCAAAACATAAGTTTCGATATATTTTTCAAATCCTCCATCAATCAGCTTACGGATATATTCGTGTTTACTGTTTTGGGTAAAGAAATCGAAAAATGAAGTTAAAAATATATTTGCCTGTGGCTTATTGTAAATACGTTCTAATATTTGCGGGCGGTCTAGATTGTAGGTTAATGTGAATTTGGTTTCAATGTCTTTAGGCATTTTAAGGCTCAGAAATTCCCTTAGGAGTATTTTTCCAAAGTAATTTGAAGAACCCTCGTCGCCTAAGATATAACCCAGTCCAAAGTTATTGTTTATTGGCTTTTTTCCATCAAAGTAAGCACAATGTGCGCCACTGCCCAGCATGCCAACGATCCCTGGCTGATCATAACAGGCGGCTTTGGCGGCACCGAATAAATCATTTTCTACTACAATTTTGCTGTATTTGAAAAATGATGCAAGGGTTTTGGCCAATTCCTCTTTTCTGTCTGCTGATGATGCTCCGGCTGCAAAGAAATAAATTTTCTTTATGTTTTCTGCATTATTAACCAAAGCAACTTTTTTGTTTAAAATCTGTAAGATTGTTTTTGGATCAACAAAGCAAGGGTTTAAGCCAGTAGTATTGCAATGTGCCACTACCTGTCCATTTTGTGTTATTTTCCAAAATGCTGTTTTCGATCCGCTATAAACAACTGCTATCATATTATATTGAAAGTACCTCTGTCATTTCCATTAAATCGGGCTCGAGTTTAAAAGAATGAGCGGTTAAAGCCTCTCTTATGCTGGTTAATTTTATTTCATTTCCCTTTAAGCCTACCATTTGCTCCGTTTCGCCTGCAATTAACGCATTTACCGCGGCAAAACCTAAACGACTGCCCAAAATTCTGTCGAAACTGCTTGGGCTGCCACCACGTTGAAGGTGGCCAAGTATGGTTACTTTGGTATCGTAATGATCAAAAGTTTCTTTTACCTTCTTAGCAATATCGTAAGCGCCACCCTGTTTATGACCTTCAGCCACGATAACAATACTCGATGATTTTTTTGTAGCTGCGCCTAAGGCCAGTTTATTAATCAATTCGTTAACGCTGGTTTCTCTTTCAGGTAACAAAACAGCTTCTGCACCACTGGCAATCGAACTTCTTAATGCAATACATCCCGAATCGCGGCCCATTACTTCTATAAAGAACAAACGGTCATGCGCATCGGCAGTATCCCTGATTTTATCAATCGCTTCGATTACTGTATTAATAGCAGTATCGTAACCCAGGGTAAAATCAGATCCAACTAAGTCGTTATCAATTGTACCTGGTATACCGATTACCTTAACTCCAAAAGTTTCCGAAAAACGTTTCGCTCCGGTGAAGGTTCCGTCGCCACCGATTACCACTAGTCCATCAATACCGTTCTTCTTTAAGTTATTGTAAGCAATCTGTTGACCTTCGTCTGTTTTAAACTCTAAACAGCGTGCAGTTTTTAATATGGTACCGCCCAAGTGTAAAATATTACTTACAGAACGGGCGTCCATTGGTTTTATGTTGTCGGTAATTAAACCCTGGTAACCTTGCATTACACCAAACATGTTAATGCCATGGTAAATTCCGGTACGTACAACAGCTCTGATTGCAGCATTCATTCCAGGGGCATCGCCTCCAGAAGTTAATACGGCTATATTTTTTATATTTGGCTCCATCTTTATAATACGAATATAGTGTGTATTTTTTACACTAAGTAATTTATTTTATTTTTTTTACTTAATATTGAAAGTCATACCTTTATCTGCTTAAAATAACTAAATTTTACTTTGGAACAAATTTTACCTCATTTAGATTCTGTATTCTCGATAGATTGCGTTTTGTTTGGATTTGATGGTAAGGAATTAAAAATCCTACTGATCGAAAGGAATGAAGAACCGTTTAAAGATTGGTGGGCACTGCCCGGTAACATTGTTGGTCCTGATGAGAGTTTAGATCAATCAGCCTCCCGCATTTTGTACGAACTTACCGGTTTGCGCGGTATTTATATGGAGCAGTATTATGCTTTTGGCGATCCGCACAGGCACCCGCAAGGAAGGGTAATTACTTTGGCTTATTATGCTTTGATCCGTTTGGGCGGAGATAAAGAGCTACGCCCGATCAGTACTTATGCCAAACGGGCCAATTGGCTGCCGATTACCGATCTACCTAAACTGGCTTTCGATCACCAGAAAATTTACGATAAAGGATTAGAAAAAATAAAACGCCGGATTAAACACCAGCCAATTGCTTTCGAACTCTTGCCAGAGAAATTTACTTTAACGCAGTTGCAGCATGTTTATGAACTGGTTTTGGGCAAAAAACTCGATAAAAGGAACTTTAGAAAAAAGATTGTGAGTTTTGGTGTACTAAAAGAGCTTGATGAAAAACAAAAAGGTGTTTCTTATCGCGCGGCTACTTTGTACCGTTTTGATAAGCGTAAATATGCGAAGCTTTTTGGTAAGGAGATCTCTTTTTAGATGTGAGACATTAGATCTGAGACGTGAGACACAAGATGAAGAGCAGGAAAGATACTTTTAGATAGATATAAAAATCCCCGATTTGAATTTCAAATCGGGGATTTTTATATGGTTGTAATCCGACTCCGGACTAAGAACTCCAGACTTAGGATTATGGACTAAGCCTTCGGCGCTAACTCCAGGTGATAATGTACCAGATCATCTATAGGTGAGCGGATAATCTTGCCCACGCCCATTTCGTAACGGTCGGCTACTATACTTAAAATATCACGGAAACTATAACCTACAGAACCCACACAGTTTAATTTGTGGTCTTTGTAGTTAGGGTAGTGGATTACCAATGCTTCGAAAAACGCAGTAAAAGCATAATCAATGGTAGCAAAAGCATAATCTTCGTAGTTATCTTTAAAATCGTATAAGAATTTACTAAAGCTTGCGCAGAAACGGTTTGGCAGGGGCTTATTATAAATATTATCGAAAATATCTTCGTTGGTTAATGCGTAGTTGTCGTAAAAAGCTTCACGTAGCCCTTTCGGCATGTAACCTTTCATGTAATCGCTTAAAATGCGTTTACCGATGTACGAACCGCTACCTTCATCACCCAGGAAATACCCCAATGAATCGATGTTCATGGTAATTTCAGATCCATCATAAAGGCATGAATTTGTACCTGTGCCTAAAATAGCAGCAAATCCTGGCTCGTTTCCAAGGAGTGCTCTAGATGAAGCAAGTAAATCATGGCCTACAAAAATGGTTGCATTGGTGAAGATCTGTTGCATGGCATCGGCCACAATCTTAACATTTGCAGGTGTAGAACAGCCGGCACCGTAGTAATAAACTGCTGTTAATTTCTCTCTTTCCAAGTGGTCTGGAAGAGACTCATTCAAAGACTTTACAATGTACTCTCCTTTTGAAAAATATGGATTGTAACCTTCGGTGTTAAAGTAAATTTTTCTGCCGGCCTCGTTAATCAAACACCAATTTGTTTTGGTAGATCCGCCGTCTGCAATTACTATCATTTTATTTATTTTTGGTTTTAGCACGATAAAAGTATAAAAAGTCTTATATTTTGTATCCTTTTTTTTAATAATTTTTTAACAATTTGTTGTTGTCGAAAATTAAGTGTGTAAAAAATACACTATATAGGGCGTTTAATCGCCGAAAAACCTTAAAATTATACCAGAAAGGGCATTGGTCTTTTTTTTTAACCTCAACAATATTTTACAACCAGATAGCGAAATGAACAACAGATTTTTAGATTTCAGGAGTGATACGGTAACCAAACCTTCTGCCGGAATGTTAGATGCCATGATGAATGCAAAAGTGGGCGACGACGTTTTTGGTGAGGACGAAACGGTGCATGCGTTGGAGACAAAACTGGCTTCGACCTTTAATATGGAAGCCGGATTATTTTGCCCGTCAGGAACGATGACCAACCAGATTGCGATCAAGTGTTTTACCCAGCCCATGGACGAGGTGATCTGCGATCAGACCGCACATGTTTACCGCTACGAAATTGGAGGCATTGCCTATCACTCTGGCGCATCGGTAAGGTTGTTGCATGGCGAACGCGGAATTCTGACTCCAGAGCTGATTGAACCCGAAATCAATGAAGATAACATCCACTACCCCAACTCAAGTTTGGTTGTTTTAGAAAATACAGTAAATAAAGGTGGCGGAAGCTGTTATACCTTATCACAGATTGCCCCGATCCATCACCTCTGTAATATAAAAGGATTGAAACTGCATTTAGATGGTGCGCGTATTTTTAATGCACTTGTGGCAACAGGGGATGAGGCGGGCGAGTATGGCAAATATTTTGATGGGATTTCGGTCTGCCTATCCAAAGGACTTGGTGCACCAGTTGGCTCTGTGCTATTGGGCAGCAAGCAAATGATTCATAAAGCCCGAAAAATTAGAAAAGCTTTCGGTGGAGGCATGCGTCAGGCAGGTTTTTTGGCTGCTGCTGGCATTTATGCGCTCGATCATCACGTAACACGCTTAAAAGACGATCATGCCCATGCGCAGGCTCTGGCAAATGCACTGGCCAGGGCAAAATATGTAAAATCGGTAATGCCAGTTGAGACCAATATTGTTATTTTTGAAGTAGAAAAAGGATCGGCAGAGAAAATTGTACACCAATTGAAAGAAAAAGGACTGCATTGCAATACCACCAGTGCCAGTACCATAAGGTTGGTTACCCATTTAGACCTTACTCCTGTAATGATCGATCAAGCTATTGAAATAATTTTGCACCTTTAAGGGGAAACTCATATTTTACCTCTATAATCAAATATCAAAAACAATATATGAAAACAATAAAGTTTTTAGGGATATTTTTGTTGGTTGCATTTTCAGCGAAGATTAAGGCTCAAGAAGTTATTCAAACAAATTTTTTAGATCAAAGTGCAAAATATGATTTTTCGAAAATATGGGTCAGGGATAGCATTGCCGACCTATATGTAGAAAATGAAAATGAAAATAAAAAAATTAAAACTCCAGAACCTATCGGC
>NZ_JBFTQI010000404.1:0-5271 GCF_056398925.1 Pedobacter sp. 01T416_2 | reverse complement strand
GCCTATACTTTTCCAAACTGATCAAGATACAATGAGTGCCAAAAATATATTTTCTACTTATATCCTATTTCTATTCTTTGTACTGGGCTTCGAAGGATGTAAAACGGGGCAATCGCTTTCCAGTAATCAAACAGATAGCAGGGGTTTAAAAGATTTTTACAAAGATTACTTCCCGATTGGTGTTGCCGTTGGCAAAAGAAACCTGAGCGGAGAGGAAAGCGCGTTGATTAAAAAACATTTTAACAGCATTACAGCAGAAAACGACATGAAAATGGAGTCGATGCAACCTATAGAAGGGAAATTTAATTGGCGGGAAGCCGATTCGATTATCAGCTTTGCAGCGCAAAATAACATCAAAGTACGTGGCCATAATTTATGCTGGCACGAACAGGCACCCTCATGGTTTTTCACAGATAAAGAGAGAAAAGAAGTAAATAAAATAGTATTGCTACAACGATTGAAGGCACATATTGATGCCGTAGTTGGGCGATATAAAGGAAAAATATATGCCTGGGATGTTGTCAATGAGGCCATTGACGACGATTCTACAAAATACTTACGAAATTCGAAATGGTACCAAATCTGTGGTGAAGACTTTATCATTAAAGCCTTTGAATATGCACATGCCGCCGATCCCGATGCAAAACTTTATTACAATGATTACAATACCGAACGACCAGAAAAAAGAGAACGCGTATACAAGTTGCTCAAAAGCCTGAAAGACAAAGGCGTACCTATAGACGGCGTTGGCCTCCAAGCGCATTGGTCTATTTATGAACCTAGTGAAAAAGAACTCGTTACAGCAATTGAACGCTATTCATCTTTAGGCCTTAAAATACAGTTTACCGAGTTAGATCTTTCCATTTATCCATGGGAGAAAAATAAACGTGCCAAACGTGCGAATGAAAGCGATGCTTACACCGCCGAACTTGAAGCCAGGCAGGTTGAAAAGTATAAAATGGTGTTCAACGTATTCAGAAAGTATAAAAATGTAATCACCAATGTTACATTCTGGAACATTTCAGATCGCCGTACCTGGCTGGATGGTTATCCTGTACCTGGCCGCAAAAATTACCCCTTACTTTTCGACACGCAATTAAAACCAAAAAAAGCCTATTGGAGCGTTATTAAATTTTAAGTAATGAAGAAAATATTTCCGCTAGTCTTATTCCTTTTCAACGTCCTCATTGCAGAAGCCGCTGGGCTCGGTCCAATTACGGTAAATACTTATTTGCCTGGAAGTTTTGCTGTGGTGAGCAAAGGTAAGGTTCCATCCATTTTAGTAAGTGCCAACGAATGGCCAGGCGTTATACGTGCCGCCCAAAATCTTCAAAACGATATTAAAAAGATAAGTGGACTTAAACCTGAATTTTTAACGGATAAAACAACCAGCATGCCCATCATCATTGGCACTATCGGCAACAGTAAAATCATCGATGAAATGATCAGGAACCATAGTCTAAATGTCTCCGAAATTGCCGGAAAATGGGAAGCCACATTAATTCAGGTGATAAAAAACCCAGTTAAGGGCATAGATTCTGCTTTAGTAATTGCCGGAAGCGATAAGCGGGGAACGATATATGGAATATACGAGCTTTCTGCTCAAATTGGTGTTTCACCTTGGTATTATTGGGCTGATGTTCCGGTAAAAAAAAGCAGTTCGCTCTATGTTATTGCAGGGCGTCATATAATTTCTTCACCTGCGGTAAAGTACCGGGGGATATTTTTAAATGACGAAGCGCCCGCACTTTCCGGATGGAGCAAAAAAGAATTTGGGGGGTTTAACCATAAGTTTTATGAGAAGGTATTCGAATTGATTCTTCGCTTAAAAGGGAATTATCTATGGCCCGCCATGTGGGGAAGTGCATTTAACGACGACGATAAACTCAACCCTGTTTTAGCCGACGAATATGGCGTAGTGATTGGAACTTCTCATCACGAACCCTTAACACGTGCCCATGATGAGTGGAAAAGATATAAAGGTGGCAAATGGAACTATGATCAAAATCCCGAGCAATTACGTGCATTTTGGGAAAGCGGCCTGCAACGTGTAGCCGATAAAGAACAGATCATCACTGTTGGTATGCGTGGCGATGGCGACGAGCCCATGTCTACAGGCACAGCTACTGCCCTACTGGAAAAAATTGTAAAAGATCAACGTGAAATTATTGAAAAGGTAACAAAAAAACCTGCAGCGCAAACGCCACAGCTATGGGCCTTGTATAAGGAAGTTCAGGATTATTACGACAAAGGCATGCGCGTTCCCGATGATGTAACTTTACTTTTATGCGATGATAATTGGGGCAACATTAGAAAATTGCCAAGTTTAGGCGAAGCGCCCAGAAAAGGCGGTTATGGGGTTTATTATCACTTCGACTACGTGGGTGGCCCCAGAAACTACAAATGGGTAAACACCAACCCCATCCAAAAAATCTGGGAACAGATGCGATTGGCTTACGAACATGATGCCAATCAGATCTGGATCGTAAACGTTGGCGATTTAAAACCAATGGAGTTCCCCATCCAATTCTTTTTAGATTATGCATGGAATCCTGACGCCATCCCGGCCGATAAATTAATGGACTACACAACTAATTGGTCGGCCAACCAGTTTGGGAATGAACACGCTACAGCAATTGCCAACCATATAGATACTTATCTAAAATACGCAGGTAGAATTAAACCAGAACTGCTTAATGCAAAGACCTATAGTTTAAGCAGCTATAACGAGTTTGAACAAGTTACCGCTGATTTTAAAAAACTTGCACAACAAGCTACCAGAACCAACAAACAACTGGCTGATAATCAGAAAGATACCTATTACCAATTGGTTCTTCACCCCATTGAGGCTGTGGCTAATTTATATGAGATGTATCTCGCGGCAGCCAAAAACAAACTATACGCCAAACAGGGCAGATTTTCAACCAATACTTTCGCCGGTAAAGTTGATTCTCTATTTAAGCGAGATGCCGAAATCAGCACATACTACAATAAAACAATGGCTGGGGGAAAATGGGACCATATGATGGATCAAACGCATATTGGTTACACTTCCTGGCAACAGCCTGATAGCAATATTATCCCTAAAACTACGCTGATTAATAATACTACTACCAGCCTGGGTGTTGCACTGGAGAACTCGGAGCTCCATTTTACGGGAAAAACAAAGGTAGCGCAGGGCTTCACTTTTTCAGCGCTTGCAAATACATCACATACACTCGAACTTTTCAGAACAGGTGCGGGTGAAATGAGATACGATATCAAAGCTCCTGATTTTGTCATGTTAAACAGTAAAAAGGGATCACTTAGCGATGATCAGAAAATTCAGATCAGCATTGATTGGAATAAAGCGCCAAAAAACACTAAAACAAGTGAAATTCTCATTTCTGGCAGTGATAAATCGAGCATCACCATTCCTATTAAAACCGAAAACATTATTCCAACCGACTTATCTGCTAATTTATTCCTCCCTGATAACGGCTACATTTCGATGGAAGCGACAAGTTATAACAGAGCGGTAAACAGCAGACCTATTTTTTGGAAAACCATTCCCAATTACGGAAAAACCAGGGGCGGAGTAATCGCAACACCTGTAACTTCACCAATTCAGCAGCCTGGTGAAGGCTCACCACATTTAGCTTATGACATTTTTGTAACTGAAACGGGCAATTTTACCTTAAATACCTTTATCTCCCCTACTATTGATTTTACCGGGAAAGATGGATTAAAGTTCGCCGTGTCATTAGACGGGCAAGCTCCTATAGTAGTTAATATCAGCAAGGATTACGCCGCTGATTATGCCTGGGGACAATCGGTAGCCAACAACATCAAAATTTTTAAAACTCCCCTTGTCTTTAACAAGACCGGAAAACACACCATCAACTATTGGATGATTAATCCTGGCGTGGTACTGCAAAAATTAGTACTCGATCTTGGAGAATTAAATCCAAGTTACTTAGGACCACCAGAAAGCATTAAAAGCACACGACATTAAATTAACCAAAACCATGAGCAACATGATTAACGAATTAAAAAAAATCACCCTTTTTTCATCCATTATGGGAATGGCTATTGCCAGCTCCTGCCAGCAAGCAAACCAAAAAACAGAGAAGGAAACGGCACACACCCCTAAAAAAACCAGCTATTTATCGCAGCCTATAATCTCCAAAATTTATACCGCCGATCCTTCTGCCCACGTTTTTAATGGAAAAATTTATGTTTACCCTTCACATGATATCGAGGCAGGCACTCCGGAAAATGATAATGGTGATCATTTTGACATGAGAGATTACCACATTTTGAGCATGGACAGTATTCATGGTAAAGTTACCGATCACGGTGTGGCATTAAGCATAAAAGATATTCCATGGGCCGGCAGACAACTTTGGGCACCGGATGCCGCCTTTAAAAACGGAACCTATTATCTGTATTTCCCGGTTAAAGATAAATCTGATGTATTTAGAATTGGTGTTGCTACATCAAAAAATCCAGCAGGGCCATTTAAGGCTGAACCTGAACCTATTAAAGGGAGTTTTAGTATCGATCCGGCGGTGTTTACAGATACTGATGGCGCCAGTTACATGTACTTTGGTGGAATTTGGGGCGGGCAGTTACAGCGTTGGAATAATGGAAAATATGATGCCAATGGATCTAAAACCGACTCACAGAAAGAAAATGAACCCGCATTGAGTGCCAAAGTAGCGAAATTGAGCAGCGATATGTTATCATTTGATGGTGAAGTGAAAGATGTTCAACTAGTAGATAAACAAGGAAAAGCATTACTTACTAATGACCACGACAGACGTTTTTTTGAAGGTGCCTGGATGCACAAATTTAATGGAAAATATTATTTCACTTACTCAACAGGTGATACCCATTATTTAGCATATGCGATTGGCGACAAACCTTATGGACCATTTGTTTACGAAGGCACTTTTATGAAGCCCGTTCAAGGTTGGACTACCCACCATTCCATTTTAGAGATAAAAGGCAAGTGGTATATCTTTTACCACGACACCCAGCTTTCAGGAAAAACCCACCTTAGAAATGTGAAAGTGACAGAATTGAAACACAATGCCGACGGAACAATCGAAATGATTGAACCATGGGTTGAATAAGTATGAGTTGAAAGGTTGTTATTGGGAATTGAAGCAACTGATGAAGTTAATCATTGTAGAACTATTATTATCCCCAGGTTTCGAATTGGCAAATTGAGAAATCTGGGGGCAAAAAACACGCAATACAGCGAATAAATGCCCTTCGACTAGGGTG
>NZ_JBFTQI010000403.1:0-5272 GCF_056398925.1 Pedobacter sp. 01T416_2 | reverse complement strand
GTGCTATTGCTGCGGTTAACCACATGAGTTTTGATGCTCACCTCAGCCTTTTGTTTATCTACCTTTGGAAAGGAAACAAATAAACCACCGCCCGCTATTTTCTTGGCCTCTAATGCATCTGATATATGTATTTTATTACTGAACTGGAGCGTTACACTGCGATAAATGCCACCGTAATAGAGGAAATCCATTTTAGCCTGCGCCTTTCCCGGTGGGGTTAAAGGATCATCCTGGTTCGATACACGTACCGCCAGTACATTATTGGTTCCATATCTTACTTTATCGCTTATATCTACATTAAAAGCCAGATAACCACCAAAATGCTCCTTCAGCTTTTCGCCGTTTAAAAATACCGCACAGTTTTTCTGTACCCCGTCGAAATTTAAGGTAATACGTTTCCCTAAGCTGGCTTTATCGATTTTGAAATACCGGCGGTACCAGCCAATACCGGTATAGTTATTATTGCCTCCATTATGCTTTGGCTCAAGGCGCATGGTATGTGGAATACTTACAGCGGTCCAATTTTCATCGTTGTATTTTATGGCCTCTGCTCCAGGTGCATCACCCCGGAAAAATGCCCAGTTGGTATTAAAATTTAAACTGAGCCTGGGAGAGGCAGCAGGGGTTTGACTAAAACCATAGGAGGTAAATAATACAGATAAAAAGAAGGCAAATAATCTGAAGTTAATTTTCATGGTAGGGGAATGGTATCACTGGTGGAGATATGTTCATCTTGTAAATTACTTTTTTATCGTTTTGTAGTGGTAATCGGATCATTTTACCTCATCGGTATCGCGCATCATTTTTGATTTCTTAATTGGGGTTTTCTTCACCGGTACCTGTTTTTTTGGTGAGTTTCCGCTTACAAAAAAGCTTTTTTGTAACCGGATATCATCATAAGATGCACCTATCATTGCCTTAAATTCCCCAGGTTCCAATACTACTTTATTGTCGACATTGATCAGCGTCAGATCATCGGGAACTATTTGGAACGTTACCCATTTCGATTCTTTAGCTAACAGCGGGATACGTTCGAAGCCACGCAATTGTTTCTCGTAGGTTGTGGTAGAACTCACCACATCATTGATGTATAACTGTACGACTTCATCACCGGCTAAATTACCGGTATTGGTTATTTTACAACGGATACTGACCTTTCCGGTTTTACTCTCAATACTATCAACTGAAAGACTGTCATAGGCAAACTTGGTGTAAGATAATCCATACCCAAAACAGTATAAAAGCCCTTTGTTGGCCACTGAATAATTGTTCATTGGCTCCCAATTGGCATTTGGTTTTGCCGGAATGTTGAAAGGAAGCTGTCCTACGGATTTCACCCAGGTTCCATTTAATTTACCACCCGGATTATACTCGCCTTTTAATGCCTCGGCAATGGCCTGCCCACCCTGCGCACCAGGGTAAGGTGCGCTCAGTATCGCTTGACAGTATTTTTGGGCATAGTTGATGGAGGCTGGTCGTCCCCAGATTAATACCAGAACGATCGGTTTACCTGTTTTTTGCAGCGCCTCTAGCAGCCTCTCTTGGTGTCCGGGTAAATCCAAACTGCTCCGTGTACGGCTTTCACCAGATGTACTTGTTCCATCGCCCAGCACCAGTACCGTTACATCGGATTTCAAAGCCAGCTCAACAGCTTCTTTAATAGATGTGTTTTCATCGGTAGTCAGGGTATCGGGAATCAGTTCGCTTTCAGGCCACCCTTTATTAACCAGCTCGATTCCTTTTGCATAGTTAATCACGACATTCTCGCCCTTGTAAACATTTTTCAAGCCATCGTATACGCTGGTAAATGCAGCAAAGTCCATAGGCCCATAATGTGTCGGCACGTAGTTGTTTTTGTTGGCATTTGGGCCAATAACTGCAATTTTTTGGAAATTCCCTTTTAAAGGGAGCAAATCGTTTTGATTCTTCAACAATACCAAGCATTCTCTGGACGCTCTTAAGGCAGCTTTGAGGTGTTCTTCGCTTGAAATCGTTTTTTGTGCTGCCTCGGGCTGGCCGGTATAAGGGTTATCGAACAGGCCCAGCCAAAACTTTACATACAGCACATTTTCTACAAGCTCATTAATCCGCTGGATAGGAATCTTTCCCTCTTTAACTAAAGCCCTGACGTTTTGAATGTATTCAGTTGGGTCATTGAAGTCTGTTCTTACATTTAGTCCGGCTTTCAGCGCCATTAAACAGGCTTCTTTGTGATCAGCGGCTACATGATGGATATCCGAAAGCCGTTCAATTGAATAACTATCTGAGACCACATAACCCTTAAAGCCCATTTCTTTTCGGAGTTTGGTAGTAAGATAATAATAATTTCCAGCCATTGGAATCCCATTGTAATCGTTGTAAGAACTCATAACCCCAAGTGAACCGGCCTCTTTGAAAACTTTTCGAAAGGGATATTCATGAATATAATACATTTCAGATGGCGTAATATGTGGATCGGTACGGGAATCCCACTGGCGGGCGGCTTTGGTATCGCCGTAGCCAACATAATGTTTAGGCGTAGATACGACATGTTCTGATTGGATTCCCTTCGCCATAGCTACGCCCATACGTGCCACCAGGTAAGGGTCTTCACCCAGGGAACCTTCCCATCTTCCCCAGCGCTGATCTCTTGTTACATCCAAAATTGGTGCATAAACATTCGTATACCCCAATACCCGTGCTTCTTTACCCTCTACTCTACCCATTTCAAAACCGAGCTCCTTATCCCAGGTACAGCCTAATGCATTCATCGAGGGGAAACTTGTGGCATGTCTTGCGGTTAGGCCCCTAATGCCTTCATTTGTGAAATCAACCGGAATACCCAAACGGGTATATTCAACGAAAAAACGCTGTGTTTCGTTAATGGCCACCGCATTATTAAAAGGAGTTTCGTTTTCTTTTATCCTTGGGGTATTATTAATATGTTCATCAATATTTGCAATACCATCCTTAAAGATCATGCTGGTCCATTTTCCTGTTGGCAGGCTGTCGGTTAATACCTTTCCATGGCCATAATAGGTGGCTAATTGACACGATTTTTCTTCCAATGTCATTTGAGAAAGTAAATTGGTGATCCGTTTTTGTATCGGTTGGGACGGATCTTCATACAGGTCTTTTTTGTTATTTTTATTAAAGTCTACCCAGCCCTGATGGTAAATTTCCGTCTTTTTGGGGAAGGGGATATCAGCATTTTTGCTGGCAGGTTTAAGCTTTGGAGCAGTCTGTTGTCCCAGGGTGGCTAAGGATGCCACCAATAAAACAGTGGACAGGAATAGGGTCTGTACTTTGCCTTTTATATTGTTCATAAATCTTTTTTAATATTGTGAAATGGTCATTCCCCTGATTTCCGCCCCGTTGATGGTTTGTTGTAAGCCCAGGGTGATCACATTTTTTTTGTTTTTTCCAAGATGGAGCCAGCACTCTGGTAAATAAAATTCACGTTGCGGACCAGCCTCCCAATAACGGCCTATATTGTGCCCGTTAAGGTAAATAAAGCCATTGCCAGAGGCATTGATCAATAAACGGGACAAAGCCTCCCTGTTAAGKGATTTAGAAAGTTCAAATTCAGTTCTGTACCAGGTAAATAAAGCATTTTGTTTTCCTTTTGGTTGTATGTTATTTCCTTTTCGGGCAACTTTAAATGTGGTATCTAATTTTATCTCTTCCCAGGAACGGTCATTATAACCGGGTGAAATAAAATGATTTTTAATGCCAGCTAAATCGGTAGCTATCTGCCAACTAATGGCCTTTTGTATATTGTTAACTGTATCGCTATAACCAGCATTGCGTATACCACACAACTCTTCCATTGGATAATAACCGTGCTCATGGCCAATATTTTCATATACCACGATAAGCTCATTTTCTCCCGGATGCAACAAGCCTGCAACATTGAAGATATTATCGTAGTCGTTCTCTTTTATTCTTTGGAAAGATTTGTTTACATTTCTGCTCACACTGGCTGCATATTTATCAGTAGGGTATAAGCGCGGCGCTATTTTGCCGTTTACCTGCAGGTTTAAAATGTCTCTGGAAAATGTATTGAACATTAATTTAGAAAACTGGTCTGCCTGTTTTTGGGTTAGTTTGTCATTTGCACGGTAGAGTACATAGCGGCAATCGTTAACGCCTAATTCCGGCAAGGAGCGGTTTGAGGAAAGTGACTGCCATTTGGCTTTGAAATCTTCATTGTGCACCTTCACCGCTTTAATTGATAGACTGGTTTTGGTTTCTTTTGCTTCCTTTTTGTTGTTTTGTAAACCCCACCAAATACCCTGCTTGGCAATGACTCCGGGTGGAATGACCAATACTTTTGTTTCCAAGGAATCTAAATCATAGACGATTTCAAACGCTGGTTCGGCAGCTAAATCACTTTTTTTAACGGTATTTACTTTGATTAAAACTTTTTCTTCGTTTTGGTTTACATTGTAAATAGGCGCCGAGGCCGATGCATTTGCCCCTGGTTTGATTAAGGCTGTTCCATGAATCTGTTTTTTTGCAGTGCTATTGTGCAGAAAAACAAACCTGGTCCCATCCTGGGCAATGCGCATTCCCCCAACTAATTCAGCTGGGGCTTTTTCAAATGTGCAGACGCCACCTTTAGAATGGATGAGCTGCTGTTGATATTTTTTGATGAAATCACCAATATTTTGGGCCGCATAATATTTTTTTGATAAGCTGCCATCTTCTTTGATTGCCGCATTGTAATCATAACTGGTTGTTTGCCCCCTTGCCCCCCAGCCAGCGAAATTTGTGCCACCATAGATCATATAATAATTCAATCCGGTGGCGCCTCCCAAAATCGACATCATGCCCACCGCATAAAAATGTTTATCGTTTGATTCATGCTCTTCGCTCAGCCTGCCAGTCACAGTAGAAAACCATCCGCCCTGCAGTTCAGTAACGAAGCCCGGCGCGTTGGGCTGTCTATGTTTTAGATCTTCCATCCGTTTAGCGCAGCTAATGGCATCGTTTAAATCCACATAGTAGTTGTCACAATCAAAAACATTTGAAAGCACGCTATCTTTGCTTCCCCGGCACTCGGAGGTAAGGCAGCTAAAAATGGGTACCTTAACACCTGCGTTTTTTACCCCTTGATATAAAGACTGTAAAAAAGCTTTTTTGTTAGYGGTTTCATGGGAATCGTATTCATTTTCGATCTGGACCATGATAATGCCTTTTTCTTGATCAGTTTTTCGGGTAATTTGCTCTTTTGCGATGATCTTACCTACTGCCTGATACCAATGCATACACCATTTTACATGCTCAGTAT
>NZ_JBFTQI010000402.1:0-5302 GCF_056398925.1 Pedobacter sp. 01T416_2 | reverse complement strand
CCAATACCTAGGGCCGAAATTTTAGCTTCAGGTGGTAAATTGCAGCAAAACACTGGTTATTAAAAAACAATTTAACCATCAATGATAAAGTATTATAAACAAATCGGCTACTTTCTTACTTGCATTTCTTTGTTTTGCTATGGTAATGCTGCGGCCCAGCAAACTGTAAAGATTGAAATTCACCCATTGGTTCAATTTCAAACAATAGAAGGTTTCGGGGCATCTGATGCATGGACTTGTCAATTTGCCGGATTATGGCCTGCAGAGAAAAAGGATAAGATGGCCGATTTGCTTTTTAGTACCCAAATTGCAAAAACGGGTCAGCCCCTTGGTATTGGCCTTAATATGTGGCGTTTCAGTATTGGTGGTGGCAGTGCCGCCCAAGGTAAGGCAAGCGATATTGGCGACGAATGGCGTCGCCAATACGCTTTTCTGCAACCAGATGGCAGTTATGATTGGAACGCGATGCCAGGGCAAACCTGGTTTTTAAAGGCCGCTAAAACCCGTGGCGTAAAACAGTTTATCGGCTTTGTAAACAGTCCGCATGTGCTTTTTACCAAAAACGGAAAAGCTTATTCTACTGATGGTAACTGCAACCTGAATTTTGATAAACTTCCCGATTTTTCAGCCGATATGGTAGCCACAATTAAAGGGTTGAAAAAAAATACAGGGATCGAATTGGATTACCTTAGTCCGGCAAATGAGCCACAGTGGAAATGGAATGAGCACAATCAGGAAGGTTGTCCTTATAACAATACTGAACTTGCTCAGCTTTATAAAGGCGTAAATGATGCGTTTGCGAAAAATCAGATCAAAACCAAAATACAGATAGGAGAGGCCGGCCAGCTCGATTATTTATACGATAATGGAAACACCGCAAAGGGAAATCAGGTATATCAGTTCTTTAATGCTTCATCTCCGAATTATGTTGGCAACTTATCCAATATTGATCAATCTATTTCTGCTCATAGCTATTTTACAACAAGTCCTGAACAAAAATTTATTAATATCCGTAAAAAAACAGCTGAAGCAGTAGCTCAGATAAAAGGTTTAAGGTATTGGATGTCTGAATATTGTGTTCTTGGTGATGATGTGCTAAAGGGTGAAAAGCGTGATTTGGGTATGGTAACCGCACTGTTTATTGCAAAGCTCATCCATCATGATTTAGTGATATCCAATGCTACATCATGGCAGTGGTGGTTGGCCGTATCGGCTGGCGATTATAAAGATGGGCTGGTATATATTGATAAAAATAAAACAGACGGGCAGGTTTATGATAGTAAAATGTTATGGGCTTTAGGCAATTATAGCCGTTTTATTAAAGCTGGTAGTAAACGTGTTGGGGTTAGTATAACAAACGGAAAAGAAAAACAGATTTACATATCAGCATATCTGGATAATAGCAATCTGGTTACTGTAGCGGTTAATACTAGTGAACAAGATATCGACCTGGATATGGAAATAAAAGGAAGTAAACCAAATGTGGTGCAAACCTATGTTACATCTGCAGAATATAATTTATCACCATATAAGCAATATAAAACTAACCAGGGTATTAGGGTTCCGGCTAAATCTATTACCACAATAGTAAGTAAGTAAACCCAGTTTGGGGATGCTTGAATATCCAAAATTTAATCCTTTTCCAATTTTGTTCTCTGGAACAAAGCACCTTATCTATGTAGGGAAAGGAAAACTGTGCATATAATTTTATAAAACATAAATACACATCTTCATGAAACATACCTTCAAATACCTCATTTTTAAGGTAATTTTAATTACTTGTTTTGCCAGCTTAGGTGCTTTTGCACAGGCTCAGCACACTTTTAAACTTGCAGACTCTGTTTTTCTGCTTGATAATAAGCCTTTTCAAATAATATCTGGCGAAATGCATTACCCCCGCATACCAAGAGAAGCCTGGCGCGATAGAATGAAAATGGCTAAAGCGATGGGCTTAAACACCATTGGTACCTATGTATTTTGGAATGTACATGAACCACAGAAAGATAAATTCGATTTCTCGGGCAATAATGATATTGCCGAATTTGTACGTATTGCAAAAGAAGAAGGATTATGGGTATTGCTTCGCCCTAGTCCGTATGTATGTGCCGAATGGGAATTTGGTGGTTATCCATTTTGGTTGCAGAACATTAAAGGTTTACAGGTAAGGAGTAAAGAAGCACAATATTTAAAAGAATATAAAGAATACCTTACAGAGATTGGTAAACGGTTAGCGCCATTGCAAATTAACCATGGTGGCAACATCTTAATGGTACAGGTAGAAAACGAGTATGGCTCTTACGGAAATGACAAGGAATATCTGAAGATCAATGCTCAGCTCTTTAAAGATGCTGGTTTTGACGGCGTGCTTTCTACCTGCGATCCTGTTCCTGCATTAGAAGGTGGTCATTTAGCGGGTTTGCTTCCAGGCGTAAATGGCATCGATAGTCCTGCGCAGATCAGAACGCTGATCAATAAATATAACAATGGTGCCGGACCTTACTTTGTGCCAGAATGGTATCCGGCCTGGTTCGATTGGTGGGGTACAAAACATCATCAGGTAGATCCAAAAACGTATGCCAATAAATTAGATACTGTACTTAAAGGAGGGATTTCTATTAACATGTATATGTTTCATGGCGGTACAACCAGAGCTTTTATGAATGGGGCAAATTATAACGATTCTACAGCTTACGAACCGCAGATTAGTAGTTATGATTATGATGCACCTTTAGATGAGGCAGGTAACGCGACACCGAAATTTATGCTTTTCCGCGAAGCGATTAAAAAGAATTTGCCCGCAAACCAAATACTTCCTGTTGTACCTGCCGCCAAGCCGGCAGCTGCATTGCCTGTAATTACCTTTACCAAATCAACAGACATCTTTAACCTGATTGGGAAACCACAATTAAGTGAAAAACCATTAACCTTCGAAGCCCTTAACCAACCTTATGGTTTTGTATTGTACAGCAGCACAATAAAAGGTGGACGCAAAGGCATAATTAAAATCAACGAGCTGCGCGATTATGGCCTGGTATATATCAATAAAAAACTTGTTGGTGTTTTAGATAGAAGGCTTTACCAGGATAGTTTAACAGTTAATCTTCCCGCTGGCAATGTACAACTGGATATTTTAGTAGAAAACATGGGTAGGATTAATTTTGGGCCTTACCTGCTTAAAAATAATAAGGGGATAAGCAAAAGCGTAACCTTCAACGGTACTGAGATTAAATCGTGGAAAATGTACCCACTGCCATTTGATACTGTAAACACTCAAAAATTATTGCCTAAGGTAATTAGCCAATCGGCCGCTGTACTTAAAACTGCTTCTTTTAATTTAACAAAAGTAGCAGATACTTATTTAGATATGCGCAAATGGGGCAAAGGCGTGGTTTGGGTTAATGGACATAATTTGGGGAAATATTGGAGCATTGGACCTCAACAAACCATTTATTTGCCAGCAGAATGGTTAAAAAAAGGAAAGAATGAAATTGTAGTTTTCGAACTGCTTAAACCTACACAGCATACATTAACCAGTTTAGATAAAGCTATTTTAAATGAGTTAAAAAATAAATAACATTTTGATTTTCTTCTGGTTAACGCCTCACTAACCAAATATTAAATCATTACCTATGAAAATTAAAACGTCAATTGCAACAATGGCCGTTATGTTAAGCGCGTGCTTAATGGGCTGTGAAAAAAAAGAATTAACAGAAACTCCGCTCGAAATTGAAAAAACGGAGGTCACGGATGCTCAAAAAGCAGACGCAGAATCGGTTGGTGCTGCAGGAATTGCAGGTGTAAATTGGGCAGATGGCCGCGACAATTTTGTTGATGGCTGGGTAATCCCCTCAGGGTTAACCGCTGGTGATGATTACACCACGGTATCAGCAAAAGCAAATGCAATATTAACGGGTTTCCAAAATAACATGCCGGGTGTAAATACGGTAAGGTTACCAATTAACCCGCCAAGTGTATCCGATTCGTGGTGGGGCGCATATACCGGGGCAATAGATCGCGCTTTAAGTAAAAACATGAAGGTTATACTTGCTTGTTGGGAGAGTGCATCTTCCCATAATGGTACTATCGATGACACTACTCAGTTTTGGGCCATGTGGCAAACCGTAGTTAATAAATATGGAAGTAATGCAAACGTGTATTTCGAACCCATGAATGAACCCTATGGTTATACATTGGCCCAATTAACCACTATTTATGCCGAATGGCTTTCCCGTTACCCCAATGTAAGCAAAGGCCGGATTCTTCTAGGTGGTACTGGCTACTCGGAAAATGTAACAGCCGTTGGCGCTGATAGCCGATTTTCGAGCTGCCTCTTATCCCTGCATAACTATGCATTTTGGGCTACCAGAACACAATCGGCCTGGGAAGCTGACTGGCGAAACCGTTTTGGTAATTATGCAAGCCGTACCGTGGTTACCGAATACGGTGCAGCCATGACTACGGGTAAAAATTATACCGGTTCTGTTGGTAGCGATAATGAAATTGCCTATATAGTTGGTTCTACCAATGTATTTAGAAACGATAAGGTTGCCAGTGTGTACTGGCCAGGGCTTAGAGATAACGACAGTTATAGTATTCAGAACCGCGGCGGAAGCGGAACAAATATTACATTAACAACTACCAATCAATCGGGATTAACCCGTATTAGATATGGCTGGGGTTTATAATAAGATTTAAGGAAAAGAGATTGTATCATAAATATAGATTTGTCATCCTGAGCTTGTCGAAGGATTTGCTTAAATACCCTTTAAGTTGTTTCGACAAGCTCAACATGACAGCATCTGAGGTGACATCGCCTTTATGATACAATCTCTTTTGCTTTATCACGATAAACATACTTAATTGCCAAAAATCTCATCAGGAAATGGTACTGCTTTTCCGGTCGCTTTTTCTACAGGCATTTGTGCCCCACGTTCTTTTAAGGTTTTGCCTAAAAGTATAGCCAGCTTTTTCATTTCAGTGGGATTAGTTGATGAAAGACTATGCTGCTCACCAATATCTTTGCTTAAATCGTAGAGTTCAAATTTTTGTGTGCGCATCTGGTAAATCAATTTCCAGTTGCCAAAGCGAATGGCGCTGTAATAATTTATTCCAAGTACTGCTTCATCTTTAACAGTAGTCCATTTATTGGGGAAATGAAAAACTAAGGGCCTATCCTGAAGTTTAACTTCTGGGCGTTTTAATGTGGCGAACAGACTTAATCCATCCAATTTTTGGATGATTTTTGGCGCTTTAATTCCAGCTATTTCCAATATGGTCGGAAAAAAATCATCAATAATTACCG
>NZ_JBFTQI010000401.1:0-5306 GCF_056398925.1 Pedobacter sp. 01T416_2 | reverse complement strand
CCATTGTTCTCACCCAGACCCATATAATGCAGAAGTCGATAATGACAAGTAATAATATTTTGGTCAAAAATTTCATTTGAATATTTACGAGTTGTAGTAAAACTACTATTTACTTTTATTCCTATCTAGATAATTCTCAAATACCTTCCCAATTATTCGGTCGATATTTGTGCTGTCTGCACCATCCCAGTACCACTGTACCTCTGATTCATTGAGATCACTTTTCGCAGAGTATAACAAATAGAAATCCATGTATTTTTTTTCCATATCTAACGCAATGCAGATGTCTTTGATTTCTCTAAGAACTGAAAGATATCTGGTTGGCTCATTTATAGTAGTTGAATAATGTAATAGACATAATTTGCAATCATCAATCCCTTGTCCTCATAGTCAAGATTAAGATCAGCGAAAACTTTATCTGTTAACCTTTGCATTTCAAACTGATGGTAGGGGCTGGTCATTCCTGCAAGCATATAAAGATTATCAGATTCATAGCCTGCCTGAATCATTTCCAAAGCCCAATCAATCCAGGCTTCATCAATATCTTCGTTAAAGGCCTTTTTCATTAAGACCCTGTAAGTTGAAATAACTTTATGGGGAAAATTAGTCATAAGTTACGTTACCAGAAATGACAAATTCTTCTTCGTTGGTATGCTCGTTTATTATGCTTCCGTTAACACCCACAGAATAATATTGCTGTAATGGTTTAAAGGTTTCGTTCTTCATACTTGGTGTGAGCATCAAGATATTACTGGAAAATGTTCTCCCTTTAATGCGTCGAGTAAGCCGAACCTTGAGCTTATCACCGCCACGTTCGGAAACAATTTCACCGAAAAGGTTACCTTGGTTCCATTCACTTGGCTCTAGTACAATAATTCTTACGGTAAGTCTATTCATTGGCTTCTTTTAGTTAATCTTCTTTTCAACCGACATACTTATCCAGTAAATTCCCATCTGTCCCCTGTTATCCATTGTGCCTTTTGGCAACTGATTTTTAGGACAGCTTAAAATGGAAGTATCTACCCCTTTTACAAATGCAGTTAAGGCTTCAAGTTTATGTTCTGAAAATGGAAGTATAGTGTAATCCCAACTGGAATAAAAAGATAACATCCACTTAAATTCTGCATCGATTTTTCCATTGATTAAATATTGATCTAAAATGGAATACGATTCAGATACGGTTGCATTGTCAAGATCTTCAATTCCTGTATAACAACTCGGTTCCACCAGAGCGTACCAATTTAAAAATATCATTCGCTTTAAGATCTCAAGCTTTGCAGTTTCATTATCAATGCGAAAATACAGTTCAAGATAAGACTTATGAATATTTCGATACTGCTCGAATATTTCTTCTGCGGAAAGTTTTTTAGTTACAAAATCCATTGTTCCATTTTGAGATTCAGCATAGTCCCAAATTTCTACTTCTCTATCAGATAAAATGTCGATTTCGGTTTTCATGGTATAATCGCTCTTTTCAGTTACTGGGCTCAATTATTGATATCTTCAATAAAACCAAATAGGTTATATGTTAAGTAACCTATTAACTTGCTTCCACTTCGGATCAAAATCTATTTCGTAGGTGAAAGATACCAATCTGTTTTCTGCAAGACTAACCTTTCTTAAAAATTGCTCGATAGGTTCATTCTTTTCCGAATAACATTCGATTTCCATTCCTCTGTCTGATACCAGCCTGGAAACCAAGTGGCAAATGCATATCCTCTTCAATTCATCTGAAAAGAAATCCTCAATTGTACCCATATCCAAGTCGGGATTATTCTCGGCAACTTTACCAGTGAGATCAATACTTATCCCGATATGATAAGGGCAAAATCCTTTGAACTCGTACTTTCTATATGATTTATCAACCCAGCCAGTGCCTAGCTTGCCATTTTGCATGGTTAACTTTAAGAGGGTAAAAGAATGTTTCGGATATATCTGATCCKAATATTTTACCATCTCCCAATCAACAACAGGAGGTTTGTTTCCAAAAAACTTGTTTAAAAAGTTCACTTTTTTAGGGGAGTATTGTTAGTTACGAGGCTTTTGCTTTTCGTCGTTGATCCTCCTGTAAAGCAGTTTAACTATCCAATCAAGTTCGCTCTGCTCACACCAATATTCACTAATATGTCCATAAGTCTGGTATGTTGATACGTTAAAGCCTTCCTCAATGTCGTTGTAATAAACTACTGCATTACCGAGGATTGCTACAACCCAAAATCCTCCGCCCTCGTCTCCATATTCGGTTTCCTGCCATTTACTGGGCTTGATTTTTATGAGATTCCAGAAGCTTAATATTTGACCACTCAGTTTTAATTCTCCACGTATGATTCTTGTATCTAACTCATCTATTGAAATAGGTGTCCACATGTTAAGCATTTTAGCAGCAAGCATAACAATTTTCTGAAGTATCCAACTCCATAAAATTTCCGGATTGCTATTGTTCTACATCAAAATTATTTATTTTTTTTATTGGTTGGAGTCTTCAATAAAGCAAATTTCCAATTTTCCCTTTTGGCGTTACTTCTCCGTTTTTGTACTATTCAGCTAAACATACACAAATTTGATAGCTTTTTACAACGATATTCGATCAGGTGTTTCCAGCTTAGCAATAGAATAATTCCAGTTCTCAATGCCCTTAATCTTTAATGCGATCTTGGTCCGCTCTTCCAGAAAATTTATTAAAGTGCTAAATTTTATTGT
The DNA here is from genome assembly GCF_056398925.1 of Pedobacter sp. 01T416_2. Classification (NCBI taxonomy): domain Bacteria; kingdom Pseudomonadati; phylum Bacteroidota; class Sphingobacteriia; order Sphingobacteriales; family Sphingobacteriaceae; genus Pedobacter; species Pedobacter sp. 01T416_2. Next base: position 2,606 of record NZ_JBFTQI010000401.1, on the reverse strand, counting down.
ATTTGAATTAGGCAGGATTCTTGTCATCTGACTTAATACCGKTCTTCCAAATTCTGCTTTGAAATTTTTAAGAAAAATATAACTAGCTGTTCTAGTTTTTCTAATTGCCCTACAGAGTTAATATCTGTCAGTCTACTATTGTTGTCGATCTGGATCTTTTTCAAATTAACCAATCCCTTCAGGTCGGACTAATTATGTTTTTTACTGCTGCACTATTCAGTTATTTTGTGAGTAGTAAAAAAGAAAGCAGCTAGTTAAATTTATAAAAACACTAATTCATACCATTCATTTATACCTCTTTTTTAAGAATAAAATTATAAATCGAGCTTTGCTGCTTTTAATACCTTAGCTTTAGCAACTTACTACCGAATATTACTCAATCTTTAAAAGTAAGCTTATACTTAATTCTATTTAAAATAATGCATTTAAGTATATGAAAAAGGACGATTCTGCCAAATTGATTATTGCAAATAAAGAAATTGCTTCCCAGTTTAATGAAAACGAAACACTTGCCGCCGAATTGGTTATCGCCAATAAGGAACTTGATTTTCAGAATGAAGAGAAAGAAAATCGTGCTGCTGAATTGATCATAGCCAACAAAGAACTTATTTTTCAGAATGAAGAGAAAGAAAATCGTGCTGCTGAACTGATTATTGCCAATAAAGAACTTGCCTTTCAAAATGAGGAGAAAGAGAATAGAGCAGCTGAATTAATTATAGCGAATAAGGAACTTATTTTTCAGAATGAGGAGAAAGAAAACCGTGCTGCCGAATTAGTTATTGCCAATAAAGAATTGGCTTTTCAGAATGAAGAAAAAGAAAAACGTGCTGCCGAACTCATTATTGCCAACAAAGAACTTATCTTTCAAAATGAGGAGAAAGAAAAAAGAGCTAATGAGTTAATTATTGCCAACGAAGAGCTTGCCTTTCAAAACGAAGAAAAGGGCAAAAGAGCAGAAGAATTAAATATTGCCAATAAGGAATTAGCATTTCAGAATAAAGAAAAAGAGAAACGAGCAAACGAGTTACTTACTGCTAATAGAGCGCTTAAAGTTGCACAAGATAATATACGTAAGCTTAATGATGAATTGGAACAAAAAGTAATTGAACGTACTGCCCAATTAGAAGCGGTTAATAAAGAACTAGAATCTTTCTCCTACTCTGTATCTCATGATTTACGTGCACCAATTAGAGCAATTAATGGTTACACTAAAATAATAGCCGAAGATTATGGTGATAAATTTGATGCTGATGGCATAAAAATTCTCCAATCGGTAATGAACAACTCCAAAAAAATGGGCGAATTGATTGACGATCTGCTTGCTTTTTCAAAATTGGGAAGAAAATCTGTGGCTTTTGCCGATATAGATATGGTTGAGCTAGTTTCTACGGTAAGGGAAGAGCTATTATTTGAAGGAGATGGAAATATTCCTGATTTTAAAATTGCTGCTTTACCGGCTGCCAAAGGAGATAAATCATTAATTAAACAAGTTTGGGTTAACCTCATCTCTAATGCCATTAAGTACGCTAGCCATAAAAAAAACACAACAATAACAATAGACTCCTACACAAAAGATAAGCTGAATGTTTATTGTGTAAAAGATGAGGGAGCTGGATTTGATATGCAATATTATGATAAGCTTTTTGGTGTTTTTCAGCGATTACATTCTCAAGAAGAATTTGAAGGTACCGGAATAGGTTTGGCTATTGTACAAAAGATTATCAACAAACATAATGGTACGGTTTGGGCAGAATCAACACTAAATATAGGCAGTTGTTTTTACTTCAGTTTAAATCATACCACCAATTAAATAAAAATATGGATTACGATAACGTTGAAATTTTATTTGTAGAAGACAGTGTAGATGATGCCGCATTAACCATAAGGGCATTAAATAAAAGTGGTTTTACCAACAAACTTTACCATGTTAAAGATGGTGCAGCTGCATTAGATTTTATTTATTGTAAGGGTGATTTTGAAAACCGCAAACCAAAAGAGTTTCCAAAATTAATACTATTGGATCTTAAAATGCCAAAGGTATCAGGTATACAGGTACTAGAAAAGCTTAAATCTGACCCAGAAACAAAGTCAATCCCAATAGTAATGCTCACTTCTTCTAATGAAGGGCCTGATATTGAAAAATGCTTTTTACTAGGTGTAAACAGTTACATTGTTAAGCCTGTTGATAGTGATAATTTTTTTAAGGCCATTAAAGAAATTGGCTTATACTGGATGATAACAAATCAATCACCAAACTAACAGTTGCTTCAAATGTTAACTAAGCTTAAAATTCTTATTGTTGAAGATAATCAAAGTGATGCCGATTTACTGAAACGTGAACTAAAGAAAGCGGGATTGGATTTTATTGATGAAATTGTTCAAACACGTGTAAGTTTTGAGTATGCCTTAGTTAATTTTAATCCAGATATTATTTTATCAGATTATTCACTTCCATCTTTTGATGCAGTAACTGCTTTTAGGATTAAGCAGAACAAAAATGCGCACATACCTTTTATAATTGTTTCTGGCATTATTGGCGAAGAAAATGCTGTAGAACTAATTAAGGATGGTGTTACTGATTACGTTTCTAAAGCTAAGTTATTTAC
>NZ_JBFTQI010000400.1:0-5347 GCF_056398925.1 Pedobacter sp. 01T416_2 | reverse complement strand
CAGTGAAGGGAAACTATTAATCGGTAATGATGGGTTACCATTTGCTGCAGACGAACAAGGCATAATCGGCGATATCAATCCGGATTGGATGGGCGGTATTGTTAATAATTTCAAGTATAAGCAGTTTACTTTGAGTTTCTCCTTTGACATGAAAAAGGGAGGCGATATTCAAAACAATGTTGATGGTTACGGATATTTCTATGGTACACCAAAAGTTACCGAAGACCGTGGTCCACGTATTGTTGAAGGTGTAAATGCGACTACAGGTTTGCCCAATACGGTGTCTGTTTCAGGACAAGCCTATTATCAACGAGCTAATGGTGTATTGGAATCCGTTATCCAAGATGGTACTTATGTAAAATTGAGAAATGTTAGCATGGGCTATAACCTAAAGCCAACATGGCTGCAAAAAACGCCTTTCAAAACTATTGGTTTGCAGGTTACGGGTAGAAATTTATGGATATATGCACCACACTTTACAGGTGGCGATCCAGAAGTAAGTTCTTTTGGTTCTTCAAACGGATCTCAAGGGATTTATTCCTTCTCAACCCCAACATCCCGCTCGGTAGATTTCAGTTTAAAATTAACATTATAGGCCCAATACATAAAAAAGAATCAACATGAAAAAGATATATTTCATTTTAAGTTTTGCATTTATGATGGCTTTTGCCGGGTGCAAAAAATACATAGATGTTAACTATGACCCCAACAGACCGATTGATGTTAAAGAATCGCTCATGTTACCACCTATACAAATGCTGATTTCGCAGAATATCAATGCATCAGGCGATGGGAATTTAAGTGTAGTGCTACAGCAATACCTACAGGTAATGGCACTGAACCAGGTAGCCCCAAATTTTGGTACTTATCAGATGTACAATATTGATATGGACGGCGATTGGAGCAACGTATACGTGCGCACGCTGAACAACCTAGGCCTCCTAAATGTAAAAGCAGCTGCAAACGGCAATTTTAATTATACTGCGATTTCTAAAATACTCACTGCGTATACTTTGGGCTACGCAACCGATGCATGGGGAGATATCCCCTATAGTCAGGCTTTCAAGGGAATTGATGTAGCCAATCCTACTTACGATACCCAGCAACAAATATATACCCAGATACAGCGCTTGTTAGATGATGGGATTATAGATATCGGTCGCAATGCCGGTTTGACACCTGGCAGTGACGATCTGATGTACTCAGGTGATATGACCAAATGGAAAAAACTCGCCTACACGTTAAAAGCACGTTATTACATGCACCTGAGTAAAGCGCCTGGAAATACAGCTTCTGCGCAGGCACAGCTGGCTTTGACTGCACTAACTAATGGTATGCAGAGCAACGATGATGATGCTAAAATTGCTTTCAGTGGTGCAGCAGGGGCCGAAAATCCATGGCAACAGAATTTTTTACCAGGTACTACATTTGTACTTGCCAACACCTTTGTTGATGCTTTTACTACCAGAAACGATCCAAGATTAAGCAAAATGGTTAAACCCGCCAAACAAACCGGTTTATATACTGGCCGGCAGATCGGTTTAGACGAAATTGGAAGTCTGGAGGCTTACTCAATCCCTGCCGATTTTTACGCGGGTGCCAATGCCAATAATTATCTGGTAAATTATACCGAGGCATTATTTATAAAAGCCGAAGCCACGCTGGTGATATCGGGTTTTGCAGCTGCACAACCTTTTTATCAGGATGGCATCAAACAGCACATGACTAAGGTAGGGGTGAGCACAACTGATATGGATACCTATATTGCTTCGCGGGGGACACTCAACAGTACAAATGCGCTCCGTTTAATTATGGAAGAAAAGTCGGTTGCAAACTTTCTTAATGCTGAAAATTATACAGATTGGCGCCGTACCGGATTCCCGGCTTTAACCAAAGTTAAAAATGCACTCTCTGAAATTCCAAGAAGGGTACTTTACCCAAATACCGAAATTACAGCAAACCCACAGCCGCAACAAAAGGCTAAAATTACCGATAGGTTATGGTGGGATGTTAATTAAATAAGTGCTGGTTAGTTGATCATGTTGAGGATACCCGATTGGGTATCCTTTTTTATGGTAAAATTTTATGGTAAAAAAAAGCGCCAATTCTCTAGTAGAAAACTGGCGCTTCTTAATTTGTAAGACAAGTTGTTACTAAAATCTTACCCCAAAGGTTAAGAATACGTTGTTTCTATTGCTTTTAACATCTGCAACAGGCTCGCTGTAATCATCTAATAAATACGGACTTGAACTGAAGTTTGTTTTGTAGTTCTGATACGCTAAATCGAAATAATAGTTATCTATGCGGTATCCAATTCCACCGGTGTAGTATTGACCCTGATAAAATTTATTGTCGCCACCTTTAACACCATTTCCGTTTACCCCGTAACCAGCTCTTAAGCTAATTTCGTTAGTCACTTTTACTTCTGCACCAACTCTGTAGTTAACCGCTTCTTTATAAGATTCTTTGATAAAAGCATTGTTGCTATTGATTGTTGAAAGATCAGAGCCATTAGAATCAGAAAAACGCATTGAGGCATAATCTACATAATCAACATCAGCTGAGATTAATGCTGTACCAGCAATTACATAGCTGATACCTGCAGATGCTTTTAACGGCGTGCGTAAGTTGTAACTGAAAGAATAGTATTGGGTAGGGTTATTTGATTTGTTTGGTGCTGTAGAAGCATTACCCGCAGTAGTTGCCTGTAAAGTCTCGCTGGTATTATCTTCAATATTCATCCAGGTTGGTGTTTGGAAATTCAAACCGATCCTTAATTCGTTTATCGGCCTGAAAATAGCACCCAATTTTAAATTAAAACCGCCGCCTTTAGTTTCCTGGTTTCTAAAGTGGGTAAGGTTGTAATTTTCGTTTCCGTTATATGTTGGTACAACGTCACCATCATTATATGAGTTAACAATGCCGGATTCCGTAAAAGTAGCATCGCTGGTGTATTTTACATTAACAAAACTTGCTGTTGCACCAATGTATACCTTATTGCCAAAATTAAGGGCACCTGCTACGTTAAATTCAGAAGTTGAACCTAAACGTGCCTCATCCCAGTTTTGTTTAAAATTTGCATTGTTATAAGGTTCTGCAGAAAATTGATTCGGAAAAGTGGGTGTGTTTTTATTAATTAAATAACTTTTGTAAGCATCGCCAGCCACGCTATTGTCGGTTCCGAAATTATTTGCTTGATCTACATATGAATCTCTTATGGAGCTGTTGGTATTGGTTCCATTATAACTGATGTTATTTAAAAAATCGTTATTTCTCGTATAGCTTAAGCCGAATACAGTACTTACCAATCCTTTATTTACATCAGCTCCCTTTATTCTTGCCGCTGGACTGTAAAATACAACGCCAATATTATTCAGATTAATCTGGTTTTTATCAGCTTTGGTATTATTGCCCAGGTATGCGCTATTGTTTGATACAGAATTAAATTCAGGGGTTAAACTAAACTCAGATTTGGTAAATAAACCCAATCCGGCGGGGTTTGCATTAATTGAACCAATATCACCTCCAACCCCAATTTGCGCACCGCCCATTCCCTTAAATCGAGCAGAACTACCATAATTGGTTTGAGAAAAGCGGAATGCATCAGGGGCGTAACTTTGGGCGTACGTTGTTCCTATAGCAGCTACTGTAGCTACTAGTGAAGCTAAAATATATTTTTTCATGTTGTGTGTTTAAATTTAAATTAACCTCTTCCTGCTCTTGATGGTCTTGAACCGCCACCACCGCCGCCGCCGGTTGAACCACCGCCACTATTTCCGCCGCCATTTGATGGTGGTGGTGAATAACTAGGTCTGCTTTCGGTTCTGGTAGGTGGAGTATAGGTTTCGTTTCTGGTAGGCCTGCTACTTTGTGTACCTTGAGGACTATAATTATCATTCCTTGTAGGTCTGCCAGCTTGCGAGCCCTGAGGTTGTGCATAGCTGCCATTACCTTGGTTTCTGCTTGGTCTTCCAGCATTAATATTTGGAGCATAACCTACACCATTTGGATTTGTAACACCAGATCTGCTCGGTCTGCCCACATTTCCGGCATTGCCGTTTCCATATCTTGGCGTGCCTCTATCGTCACTTCCAGGTCTTGGTCTGCTGTAACCTCTATTGGTATACACACCGCCACCATAGTATCCACCGCCGATACCCCAGCCTCCGCCRTAGTATCCACCGCCCCAACCATAACGGTCGTAATAAGAGTTAGGTCCCCAAGAGTTCCATCCATAAGGATTGTTCCATCCGTAGCCAAAATTACCGTAATAGAAGGGATTGCTCCAGATGCTGCCATAACCAAAGCTGCCGCCCCAGCCCCCTAAACCGTATCCGCTGTTCCAACCCAGGCCATAACCCAAGTAGTTTGAAGGGCCATAACTGCTTCCATAGTAATAATTGTCAAAATAAGGGTCGTAATAGCCTTGAAAGCTGTAACCATTATAAAAACGGTTTATTCTAGATGAGTAATCCATATCGTAATAAGGATTACTTGTTCCGTAATATTCATCATATTCCTCCTGTCCCTGAGCCTGATATTGCTGGCCTTGTCGGTTCTGAGGTTGAGGTGCTATTTCAACCTCCCTGGCTTTCGCCACAGAATTATAAACATCATCAGCTGGCTTAGTTTGAGCCAGTTTTGATGTAGAGCATGATGCCACCAACCCTGCGGCGGCAATCATAACAATGGGTAAAAATTTAATTGGTTTCATTGTGTTTATATTTAGTTGTGTGTGTTCACGAATTTAATATACAAGTTTCAAAAGTAAAAATTATTAACTATTTATTTAGTCAAAAAATGATATAAAATAATTGATATTATTTTGTTAATCGTTTGTAGGCATAAATTTATAAATTTGCCGTTGGATTTTACACTTTTTAACATACAAATTACGTTCCAAATACATAAGATGAGCAAAGAAATTACAAGTAGAGAAGCAGATTATTCCCAGTGGTATAATGATATAGTATTAAAAGCAGATTTAGCAGAGCATTCTGCCGTGCGTGGTTGTATGGTTATAAAGCCAAATGGCTATGCTATATGGGAAAAAATGCAGGCTGTTTTAGATAAAATGTTTAAGGATACAGGCCATCAAAATGCCTATTTTCCATTATTCATTCCAAAGTCATTTTTCTCTAAGGAAGCTTCTCACGTTGAGGGCTTTGCGACAGAATGTGCGGTTGTAACACATTACCGGTTAAAGAATGACGGTAACGGAAATATTGTTGTAGATGAAACAGCTAAGTTAGAGGAGGAATTAATTGTTCGCCCTACATCCGAAACCATTATTTGGAATACTTATAAAGGATGGATCCAATCGTACCGTGATTTACCAATATTGATC
>NZ_JBFTQI010000399.1:0-5360 GCF_056398925.1 Pedobacter sp. 01T416_2 | reverse complement strand
AGGCCATTCACATTTTACGTGAAGTGGCAGGTCAGTTTGAAAAACCAGCCTTATTATTTTCGGGTGGAAAAGATTCAATTACTTTAGTTCGTTTGGCAGAAAAAGCTTTCCGTCCGGGGAAATTTCCTTTTCCTTTAGTACATATTGATACAGGCCATAATTTTGAAGAAACCATCACTTACCGCGATCAGATGGTAGAGCGAATTGGCGAAAAATTAATCATCGGCTCTGTGCAAGAATCAATAGATCAAGGGAAAGTTGTAGAGCAAACAGGTAAAAATGCCAGTAGAAATGCTTTGCAGACCGTAACCTTGCTTGATACCATTGCAAAATACCAATTTGATGCCTGCATTGGTGGCGCACGTAGAGATGAGGAAAAAGCAAGGGCTAAAGAACGTATTTTCTCTGTTCGTGATGAATTTGGCCAATGGGATCCAAAACGCCAACGTCCTGAACTTTGGAATATTTACAACGGTAAAATCCACAAAGGAGAAAATATCCGTGTATTCCCGATCAGTAACTGGACGGAGCTTGATGTTTGGAATTATATCCGCAGAGAGAAAATAGACCTGCCAAGTATTTATTTCTCGCACGAACGCGATTGTATCACCAGAAATGGACAGCTGATGGCTGCTTCACCATTTTTAAATATGGATGATGAAGATGTGGTAGAACGTAAACAGGTTCGTTTCCGTACCGTGGGCGATATGTCTTGTACTGCTGCGGTAGAATCGGATGCGACTTTGATTGATGATATTATTTCTGAAATCAGCGCTTCTAAAATTTCAGAGCGTGGTGCCCGTATGGATGATAAAGTTTCTGAAGCCGCAATGGAAGACAGAAAAAAGGGGGGATATTTTTAAGGCGTATCAAGTAATAAGTATCAGGTATCGAGATTGATATAAATCTTAATACAGATATTTTACATTGATGCCATTAATTAATATAAACGTTTTTAGATCGCATTTAGGTCTTGATACTTTATACTTCTATCTTAATACTATAAATAACATGAACATATTAAAATTTTTCACAGCAGGCAGTGTAGATGATGGTAAAAGTACCTTAATCGGCCGTTTGTTATACGATACAGATTCTATTTTGGCCGATCAATTAGAAGCTTTACAGAGCTCTAACCGTAAAAATGATGACGGAACAATAGATTTAGCCATTTTAACGGATGGTTTGAGAGCAGAGCGCGAGCAAGGTATTACCATTGATGTAGCCTATAAATACTTTCAGACAGAAAAACGCAAATTTATTATTGCCGATACGCCTGGCCACATTCAATATACAAGGAATATGGTTACGGGTGCCTCTACTGCTAACCTGGCCATTATTTTGATTGATGCCCGTAACGGCGTGGTAGAACAGACCATCCGCCACTCATATATTGTTTCCTTATTGGGCATTAAACATGTAGTGGTTTGTATCAATAAAATGGATATGGTTGACTATAGCGAAACCGTTTATAGCGCCATTATAGAAAAATACAAAGTTTTGGCGCAGCAATTAAAGCTTGCCGATGTAACTTATATTCCGGTTAGTGCCTTAAAAGGCGATAACATTGTGCAAAATTCAGGTAACATGGATTGGTACGAAGGAGAGAGTTTGTTACATTTCTTAGAGAAGGTTGATACCGACAATTTAGATAAATCGCAATTGGCCCGCATGCCGGTACAGTGGGTGATACGTCCACAAACAGAAGAATTGCACGATTATCGCGGTTATGCTGGTAGGGTACTAAGTGGTACTTTTAATTTAAATGATAAAGTTACTGTATTACCTAGTGGTGCGAGTTCTACTGTCGAGAAAATTGAATTTTTTGATCAAACACCCGATGCAGCTCACGCTGGCCAATCAGTTATTATTCACTTGAAAGATGATGTAGATATTAGCCGTGGCGATACCATTGTAAATGCTTCGGCATTGCCGCAAGAATCGAAGCTGATTGAAGCAGACCTTTGCTGGATGGATGGCCGTGCGTTAGATACTTCTATCATGTATAATATTCAGCACAATAGTAAAATTACGCGTTGTAAAATCAGCGAGATTCTGCACAAAGTTGACATCAATACACTTGAAAAACATGCTGCTGACGAATTTAAATTGAACGATATTGGCCGTGTGATTATTAAAACAGCCGATGCTTTGGCATTCGATTTATACGATGATAACCGCGCAAATGGTTCAGCTATTTTGGTCGATACGCGCACAAATTTAACCGTTGGCGCTTTAATGTTCAGGGCAGCAGTAGAATAAAATGTAAAATGAATAATGGAAATTGATCAATGACCAATAGCGAAAGCTTCAAGGAATATAGATAAAATCTTAATCTTCTTAATTCCTTAATGGTGGAAAAATGGATGATGAAAATTGTGAAACGATGAGATCTTTATTTCAGCTTATTGATCCTGAAATCATACAATCCTGAAAATCTTACAGTAGAGAACCACAACCAAATATAATAATGAAGACTTTAGGTTTTTAATCTAAAGTGAAAGCAATTTCAGCGGGGCGCCAGATAGGTAGCCCCGTTTTTCGTTTGACGATTTTTTTAAACATTTTAAATATAGGCGCTTTAAATTTTTTATATCTTAGTTTAAATCCCTCAGATAATTTTCCGAATAAACCAAAAACTATGCACGCTGGAAAGAAATATACCTTTTTCGAATTTATTGTATGGACCCGACGGGATATTTACCGTTTAACCATTCTTGCCATTATCCCTACTGTACTTTATCATTTTTGTAAGTTCACCTTTCTCTCCATTTCATGGGTTCCGGTAGCACTTTTAGGAACAGCTGTTTCTTTTATCATAAGTTTTAAAAATAATGCCAGTTATTCGCGTCTTTGGGAGGCCAGGCAGATTTATGGAGGAATTATAAATACGAGCCGTGCTTTTGGGGTGATGGTGCGCGATTACTTAGCATCACAAGATAAAAAAGCAGATGTTCAGATCATTTTTTACCGCCATTTTGCCTGGCTAACAGCCTTACGGTTTCAGTTAAGAGAACCGAGAGCCTGGGAAAACGCGAACGACCCCCGTAATATTGAATACGCCAGATTGTACCATGTTTCCGAAAAAACTGATAAGTTAGAAGGTAGCTTATCGGAATATCTTTCAGCAGATGAATTGAAGTACATTTTAAGTAAGAAGAATAAGGCTACCCAATTAATGGCTTTGCAATCGAGCCACATTAATAAGTTAGCAACTGCCGGAAACTTATCCGATTTACAATTACAATCTTTGCAAAACTCAATTACCAGTTTTTACGATAACCAGGGTAAAGCCGAAAGAATTAAAAACTTTCCTTACCCGCGCCATTTTTCATCAATAGCCACCATTATGTTAAACCTGTTTGTGTTTTTGGTGCCTTATGGTCTATTAAACGAATTTAACAAATTGGGTAATGGTACTTTGATTGAGGGTTATTCCATTTGGTTAAATGTTCCATTTGCGATTTTACTCACCTGGGTTTTTAACTCTTTGGATATTGTTGGCGAAAGTTCTACAAATCCTTTTGAAGGAAGTGCCAATGATGTGCCCATTACCAATATCTCGCGGACAATAGAAATCGACATGAGGGATATGCTTGATGAAACTGATCTGCCTCCTGTACTAACACCCGAAAATAGTATACTGATGTAAATTTCCATTATGGAAATGATGGAAAATCATCATCGTATTTGTATATTGAGTAGAAAACAATAAATCGCAATTACCATGAAAAGAAATATCCTTTACCTCGCTTTGGCTGCAATCCCTTTTGCCTATGCCTGTACCCAAAATAATAAAACAACTACTGGCACTAAAACTAAAACCGATTCTTTGGTTAGTGAGAACTGTTATGCAGCAGGTTTTGAAAAAGACAGTGCAGCCATGAATGTGAAAATACTGGCCTCAGGTAAAGTTACGGGTTCATTATTGGTTAATTATGCCGAGAAACCGCATAACAATGGTACCATAAACGGAAAATTTAACGGCGATACCTTACTGGTAGATTACCGCTTTAAAACTGGCGAGGATACCATAAAAGTTTACACCAACCCATTGGCATTTTTAAAGAAAGATGGAAAACTAATTATGGGGGTGGGGCAAATAGAAACCACACTTGGCAGATCTTATTTTGTTAAAGGAAAACCCATTAATTTCGAGGCTGGGAAGTTTACTTTTGAACCAAAGGATTGTAAATAATTTTATGTGCCACCGAACCTACCGGTCTTAGCGTTTCGCTAAGGCCTGGTTAGTTTTTGTGGCGGAGATACAGAAAGTACAGAATTCCCAATCAGTTGGTCATCCTGAGGGATAATTTATTGTGTAAAAATCAATGTAAATGATATGTTGATAGGCTGCGAAGAATCGTCATTGCGAGAAGGCTTTCTCAGCCGACGAAGCAATCTTACAACGATCGCTATAGCCTGCGCTTTAAGATTCCCGCCTGCGCGGGAAAGACGATCACTCTTCGTTAGTTTTTGTGATGGAGATACATGAAATTATTCGTTCAATTTGTCATCCTGTCCAAAGGACTCCTGTGGAGAGCGGAGTCGAAGGATCTTTTAATATAGGTCTCTGTTTCACCGTAAAGATTCTTCACTGTGTTCCGAATGACAACCCAATTCCATGCTGGTGATTCAAAAACGCGTACATTCCCTATAGGATAAATCTTTCATTAACACCCCAAAATCCCATAAATCAACACCCATTAAAAAGCTAGGTAAAATTATTTTAAAATAAATTACTACAATTCCCATAGACTTTATATATTTGTATTATTAACAAACGTATAACGAGCTTAAATTATCTGTTATGATTTTGAATAAAGTAGAAAAAGCGAACATTGAACCAAGAATTACTTTAATAGGTGCAGGTCCTGGCGACCCGGATTTATTTAGTTTAAAAGGTGTTAAAGCATTAAAAACAGCTGATGTTGTTTTATATGATGCAAATGTGAACGAGGCTTTATTGTGTCATGCGCCAGATGGTATACCGAAAGTTTATGTGGGCAAACGTTCAGATGATGAATCGTTTTCTCAGGATGCGGTTAACAAATTGATTGTTGATTACGCTTTAAACTACGGTCACGTGGTACGGTTAAAAAGTGGCGACCCGTTTTTCTTTGCAAAAGGATACGAAGAAATAGATGCTGCAGAATCGTACAGTATCCCTACCGAAATTATTCCGGGTATTTCGAGTGCAACCGGTGCGCCAAGTTTGCAAAAAATCCCGATGATCTATAAAGATTTGAGTGAAAGTTTTTGGGCAGTAACCGGAACAAACTCAAAGGGCGAAATCTCTGAAGATTTATATATCGCAGCAAAAACGAAAGCAACTATTGTTGTTTTAAACGGAATTGAAA
>NZ_JBFTQI010000398.1:0-5362 GCF_056398925.1 Pedobacter sp. 01T416_2 | reverse complement strand
TGACAAAATAGTGGTATAAAAGATAAAAAGCGAACCAAACCATGCCACAAAATAGGAAATGATTGGACTATTGATTAATAAATAGCAAACCAAAACAGGAAAGTATAGCGTTAAAATAAGTTTGGTTGGGTTATTATTTTGCATCGTTATTATGAATTGTACCTACAATGGCCTTCACTTGTTTTTCAAACGACCAATCTTTGATAATTTGTCTTGATAGGCTTCCCATTTGTGCTAATTTATCTTTATTTTCAGTTAATGCACTAAGTTTTTGTTTGAGATCGCCCAAATCTCCCGATTTAAATATTTCTCCATTAATTGTAGATTTAACCAGATCCGCAGCACAACCAACTTTATTAGAGATCAATATTGCTTTTCCGGCAGCCATGGCTTCATTAACAGCCAATCCCCATGTTTCGCTCAAAGATGGCAAACAAAATAAATCACAGGCCTGATACACAACTGGCATTGCTGTTTGATTCTGAAAATCAATAAAATGAATTCTCTTTTTTATACTGTCATCCTGAGCGTAGTCGAAGGATCTCTTCGTTCCTAATCCCTCAACTTTCCTTTTCAAACTCCCCTCTAACACTCCATTTCCAATAAAAAGTAAATGTGTATTTTTCAAGTCAAGATTAATAAAAGCATCTAATAAAATGAAAGGATTTTTAACAAGATCAAACTTACCTGCAAAAAGAATTAATATTTCACTAGAATCTATGCCGAACTTAGTTCTTAAAGAACTTGCTTCTATATGTCTATCTTCTGCAAACCGTTCATTATCTATCGCATGCGGTGCAAAAACCAGTTGTTTTTCATCTACATCATACTTTTTGAAATAAGCCTTGTTTTGTTTACCTACATAAAAAGCTACGTAGATATGACGGTAAACCCATTTAAGAAAAATATTTTTCACAATAGATTTTAAACCAAATTGATGATTGAGTAGGGTAGAATCGCCCCTAAAATAAACTGGGATTTTCCCTTTAAAATATCGAATTGCTTTTAAATGGCTGCGCCATGCCCATCCATAAACTAAAATGGCATCGGGTTTAAAGCTTTGTATCGTGTCGATGAGATTGGGATTCACAATACCATTGAAATGATGTGTGCCTTGATCTTTAGCTATGTTTTCTAGAAACGCAGAATCATATCCATCTAAAAGTGGTAAATCCCATTCAACTTGCCTTCCAAATCCCTTGTCAAATTTATTTAGTGAACTTTCTCCCCACGTGTAAAATACTTTAAGTTCGACTTTGTTGCTTAAAAGCCTAAAAACTGGCGCATAATATTGGATAGGGTGGGTAGTAATTATAGCGAGTTTTTTAATCATTAGGCATAGCTATAATATTACCCGAAACTAAATTTTCAAAGCTGATAATTTTCTTCAACCCATTTCTATGGATATATTCAAAGCCATAATTTAATGAAGCCAGTAAGGTAAGTATATAATCTTCTGCCCGACCAGTTTTTATATGGTAATGTTTATCGTACTCGAAAATGATTTTTGGCTTATTTTTCTTTATTGTTTCTATCAATCCATCTAAAACAAAACTTTCATACCCTTCAACATCAATTTTTATGAAGTCGACTTTTCGATCCCCAATAACTTCATCACCTACAAAACACTTTATAGAAACATCGCCATTTTGGTCGAATAGATTGTAAGCACCAGGATTGGTACTCCTTAAATCTGCTTGGATGTTAATTTGCTCATTTTTATTGCTTAAAGCAATATTTTGGGGGTTAATATTCGTAAAATTATTTAACTCAATATTTTTCTTGAGGGCAATATAGTTATGTGGAACAGGCTCAAAGGCAGTCACTGTACCCGTATTTCCTGTAAGCTGAGCAAAATATATGGTATGAAATCCAATATTTGCTCCGATGTCTAAAATATGATCGCCTGGTTTAATAATAGATTTAAAAACTTTTTTAAGTTCTGGTTCGTAATCTCCTGTATAAGCAATTTTTCCTCCAATCCATGTTGAAGTATCGCAATAGATTTTGAAATTACCTTCCAATGGTTCGGCAATTTGGACTGCTTTTTTTAATTTATGCTTAGTAAAAAGATAATTAAATATTCTATCCTGCCCTCTAAAAAAAGGTCTTTTTAAAATAAATTTATAAATGGATTGCATTTAAATAACTTTATTGAATAGGTTTACTTGCTCTTTTGTCATTGCAGATGCTGTATAGGGTTGAAATGCTTTCCAATTTGTTTGAGGGATTAATTTTTGCACAACATTTTGTAGATATTCATTTAGTTGATCAAAGGCAGAATTTTCAATTGCATCAATATCCAAATGATATCCAGCATTACAATCGTTGATGATTTGTGTAGCACTGCTTGCTTGGTGCAAAACAGCAAGCAGCGGTTTTTTAGCTAAGATATACGGATAAAGTTTTGAAGCTGTATATGCAGCTTGATTCGATCCAATGATAAGCAAACCGTCAGCTTGTTGCAAGCAATTTATGCTATCGTAAAAACCAATTCTATCCGTTTGCTCATGCACAAAAGGTAAGATGTTAAAGCGTTGGGCCATAGGTAAAATTGTGTGCTCACCCTTTCCTTGTGGTGCGTAACTTGTACCTATAAAATGCATTCTAATTTTCTTGAACACAGTGGGGTTTAATTCTAGTCCTTTTTTGAATAATGTAAAAAGTGTATTCAGCGCTGGATGCAGATCATAGCCACCTCTGCCTACATAAACCAAATTAATGTGACTGCTGTCAAATCGAATTTTTAGGTTTGAACCATTGATTGTTGCAATTTTAAAATCCAAATCAAAAGCGCCAAAAGTAATCACAGCACTTGGTTTATCTTTTAAATATGCATAACGAATTTTTAAAGTATCAATATAACCTGCTGAAACACTGATTAAGCCATCAACACTTCTCATGGCAATTGGTTCTAAATATTTATTCAAACGGTAGGAGAACCAATACTTTTTAGGTCTTTCTTTTTTTGTTTTACTTTGATAGTAATCAGTATGCCAAGGATCTTGCATATCGATAACATAAGGTATACCATGTTTTTTTTTCCAATAAGCGCCCAAAATACAAATTGGAAAAGCAGTAGTCGAAAAATATATTAAATCGAATGTTTCCTTTTTTAGTAACTCATTTACCTTATTTCGGTAAAACCATAAAGAGCGTAAAGCTAAACTCCCAAGTCCAAGCTTACTTGTCCATTTTTTTGATAGCGCTTTTACGTGATGAATTTTTATCTTATCTGGTATAGATTGTAATAAAAGTGGGTCTTTTACTGTATCAATATATTCATCTTCAACAGTTACAACTTCTGCATCCCATCCAAAGTTTTCAAAGTATGGCAAACTCATTCTAATGCGTTGCATATCCGCTGTATTGGCAGGAGGAAAATAAGGAGATATGATGAGAACGCGTTTCAACTAAATTTCAATTTTCGATTGTATATTTTACATTAGATAGAAATTTTTCCTTTTCAATATCCCAGTTTAAAGTTTCACCTGCATACTTAAAAGCTTGTTTTTGATGAGCAAATAATAAATATTTATCTTCTAAATACATTTTTAAGGCATGGGTCAAAGACTCAGGGTCGTTTTTCTTATAGATTATTCCCATGTTAGGGTAATCTTCAATTAATAGTTTTTGAGCAGTGGTGTCTGATGCAATAATTGCTAATCCAGACTGGATATAAGTAAAGATTTTATTGGTTAAACAGATATCTCGATTTTTCGGAATTCCAATTTCTGTTGCTAAGCCGATGTCAAACTTTTGGGCAAATGAAATAATTTGGTCCGGAGAAATAGGATGATAATAGCATATTGGATGAAACACCTCATTTTCTAACGCAATTTGATTAAAATAATCTTTAACTCCATCCTTAAGCTCACCCAATAAATGTAATTCAAACTTTTGCTTACAATTACCAATAGCTTTGATAACAGCTTCCAAGCCCCTATCTCTACCAATGACTTGAGAAAACCAAAACAATTTAATAGGGTAATCATGTATAATTTCTTCATTAATGTTTTCTTTTGGAAAAACATTAAGAATGGTGTGTGGTCTTAAGTTTGGATAGAGATGCTGGTAAGCTTTACTGATTAACGGACTAGCAGTACTTAAGTAGTCTAAAATTGGTAAATATCTATCTTCCAAATGTGCCTTTAAACGCACATCAAATTGCTGAGGGTCATCATATACTTCATGGCGGTGAAAGTCCTCAGCATCAAAGCCCAATTTCGCTTTGTTTTTCTTTGCAGCGAGTGCTGCTGCTGGGAGTGCGGCTAAATTATGGGCGATATAAACATCTGCTTTTATTTTTTTAGCCTGATTAACCAATTCAGGAGTACATCTTCCAATAGCATAAAGTGCTGTAAATTTAATACCAATAAGCTTTGCTAACCATCGTGCCAGCCTATGCCTAATTGTTGTGGAAAGATAAGTTATTCTACTTTCAGTTGGATGCCCTCCAACCTTGATGGATTTTAATCTTGTCTCGTTTAAAATTTCAAAATCCAGGCGTTCGGCCCAAGCTATACGAAATTRGTAAATCAAAGTTACTTCATAGCCTGCATTTATTAGGGCAAAAGCCTCTTTCACAAGCCTAGGGTTTGTGGAGGGTTGTCCTGATGTAATCAATACAACTTTCATAGTTTAGCTAGAGCCATCGTGTTGATGAAACTAACGGATGTGTTTGTTTAATAAATAGAAAATCTGATTGAAACAGTGCTTTATCGTAAGGCCTACGCATAATTGAGCATATATCATATAAGATAAACCCATTATCCTTCATAAATGAAATGACGTCGCTAACTAATGGTGCACCTTTGTAGATCCCCAGCATGGAAACTTCTATGAGTACTGCCTGAGCAGATTTTAAAACGTTCAAACCGCCTTCTAAGATTTCAATTTCCGACCCTTGGGTATCAAGTTTAATAAGGTCTACAGATTCGAAACCTGTTTCTACAGCAATTTCATCTAGAAGTTGAAGTTGTATAGTCTCCACTTTTGCATTGGTTTCATTATCCTCTTTGAAAATGGAACTCGCTGATTCGTAAATATTAAATTCAACATATTTTTTTTCAGCACCCAAAAGGGCAATATTTACTTTTGAACCAAAGATTTGCTTTGATACCTGATCTAAAAGAGGTTTTTTATTTTGCTGTCCTTCAATCATCAATAGCTGCACACCCGGAAAAATCTGATTAATCTCCAAAGCCCACTGCCCCTCATAAGCACCAATGTCGATAATTTTTTTAGGATTGAAACCCAATTTCTTCAGTCTTGTAAATGAAGATTTTTGGGAAGGTACTTCAAATTTAGTTTTTATAATCTCAACCAGCTTTTTGGGGATGAGCTTAATAATCAGTTTTTT
>NZ_JBFTQI010000397.1:0-5385 GCF_056398925.1 Pedobacter sp. 01T416_2 | reverse complement strand
CCATCAGCAGTACCGAACTCGTATTTCGTATCCACTAAAATCAATCCGCTTTTTGCAGCAATCTCAGTTCCGCGTTGATATAGTGCGTAAGTATATTCTTCTAATTTTTCGTAGTCTGTTATAGAAACAATGCCTTTTGCTAAAATATCTTCTTTTGAAATGTCTTCATCATGCCCTACTGAAGCTTTTGTGGTTGGGGTAATAATGGGCTGAGGTAGTTTATCGTTTTCTTTTAATCCATCAGGCAGAGAAACGCCACACACCGAACGTTTTCCTGCGCTATATTCGCGCCATGCATGACCGGCCAAGTAACCTCTAATTACCATTTCAACCTTAAAAGGCTCACAGATACGGCCAATCGTAACCATTGGATCTGGCACATCTAAAACCCAGTTAGGAACGATATCCTGGGTAGCTGCTAAAAATTTAGCCGCAATTTGATTTAATACCTGTCCTTTAAATGGAATAGCTTCAGGTAATACTACATCAAAAGCAGAAATACGGTCTGATACCACCATCACCATAAACTGGTCGGCAATAGTGTATACATCGCGAACTTTACCTTTGTAAAAATTACTTTGATTTGGGAAATTGAAATGAGTTTCTTTTAGTGCTTTCATGAGGGGATAAAAATAGGAAAAAAGTCCGAAAGTCCGAAGACCGGAGTCGGACGATAAAAGTTGTAAAAAGCAAAAGTCCGAAGTAGTCCTATTGCAAGACTTAAACTTCGGACCTCGGACTTTTCTGATTTCTGACCTCCGACTTACTGAATATCGCCGTAAGCTTTCAAGATATCTTTCACTAGTTTATGTCTTACCACATCTTCACCACTTAAGTAAATAATATCGATACCTTTAATATCTTCTAAAATCCTTAAGCCGTTAAATAAACCCGACATCTGTTTTTTAGGSAAATCGATCTGTGTAACATCGCCAGTGACAATAAATTTAGCTGTTGGCCCCATACGGGTTAAAAACATTTTCAACTGCATATCGGTGGCATTTTGCGCCTCATCTAAAATCACGAAACAGTTATCTAGAGTACGTCCGCGCATAAATGCCAGTGGCGCAATTTCTATCGTACGGTTTTCGATGTAGAATTTCAATTTCTCTGCAGGAATCATATCATCCAATGCATCGTAAAGTGGACGTAAATAGGGATCGATTTTTTCTTTTAAATCGCCAGGTAAGAAACCAAGGTTCTCCCCTGCTTCGACCGCCGGACGGGTTAAAATAATCCGTTTAATTTCTTTATTCTTTAATGCCCTAACAGCCAAAGCAACGGCGGTATATGTTTTTCCGGTTCCAGCGGGGCCAATGGCAAATAGGATATCATTTTTAGCAATACTGCTTACCATTTTGCGCTGATTAGCGGTTCTTGCCTTAACTAAAAGGCCGTTGGTACCAAAAACAATTACCTCTCCACCGCCTCCGGTAGGTTGTTCTACATCTTTTTTTACTACACCGGCTGCTTTTGCCCCTAGTATAGATTCTACGTCGTTATTGGTGAGTGAGCTATATTTCTCGAGGTGTGCAATAAGCTGGTTAAACTTATCCTCGAAAGCCTTAAGTTCCTGTTCATCACCGAGAACCTTAACATCACTACCTCTCGCTACCAGTTTCAACTTCGCGAAAGCACCTTTAATCATTTCGTAATTCTCGTTATTCGGCCCCCAAAAGTGAGCAGGATTTACGGTATCCAGAGTTAATTTTAATTCGTTCAAACTGTAGTATTTTAAAAAGTTATCGGGGTATATTAATTAAAATTTGAATATTTGCAGACGCTTAGGTCCGTACACAAGAATAAGCAATAATAATGAATTTTTAATGGGGATAATTACTTTAACAACAGATTTAGGTTCAAAAGATTTTTACCAGAGTGCCCTTAAAGGTAGTCTGTTGAGTCTTATGCCTAATGTTAATTTAGTTGATATTACCCATGAGGTTCCATCATTCAATATTTCGTACGCAGCCTTTGTGCTGAAAAACGCTTATCCTTACTTTCCGAAGAATACGGTGCACTTAATCGGTATCGATTCTGTATACAGTGAAAACACCAAATATATTGCTGTAAAGCACCGTGATCACTTTTTTGTAGGGGCTGATAATGGTATTTTCTCCCTTCTTTTTGACGATGTTCCGGAAGATGTGGTAGAGCTGAACATTATGCAGGATTTGAAATATCTACACTTTCCCCTGGTTGATATTTTTGTTAAAGCAGCAACGCATTTAGCCAAAGGTGGCAAACTGAAAGACATCGGTTTACCTGTAGCTGAAATTGAACAGAAGATGCTTTTACATCCTGTGATAGAACGAGATGTGATCCGTGGTAGTGTGGTATATATTGATACTTTTTGCAATGTAATCACCAACATTACTAAAGATCTTTTTACCAAAATACAGAAGAACAGGGACTTTACTTTATACTTTAGAAAAAGCGAAACCATTACGCAATTGAGCTGGCATTACAATGAAGTACAGGAAGGTGAAAAGCTTTGTCTGTTCGGGATTAGTAACCACTTGGAAATTGCGATTAATAAAGGTAAAGCAAGTGGTTTATTAGGTTTGCATTTAGGTGATATTGTACGGGTGGAGTTTCATCCTTAAGAAAGTTCAGTAGTTCATTGGCTCAATGGTTCATTTGGCATGGTGCCTAAACAAACTAATTGCAAACTATTTTTTTGCGCTCGCAATGATGAAACAGAATAACCACTTTGCTAACCAATAAACTAATGGCCAATGAACCAATAAACCAGCCAAAACAACTTTCACCCTTTTCACGTTTATATCGCATGAAGAAATATTTTTATCTGTTCTCTTTTTTAATGCTGAACCTGCATGCCTTTGCACAGCAAGATACCACTACCTATACTGCTCAGCGTGCTAAAGTAAATTCGTTACTTGTAGAAAGAAGTACCAAGTTTGGTCAGTATGATGAAAGTTTAAATCAACGAACTGGAATATTCGGATGGCAAACCAAACGTGATATTAAAAATTCCAATGAAATTCTTCGCCAGGTAGTTTTAACCGACAACAATATTTTCAAAGAGCTGAAAGTATTAATGGATTATAAAGATTTGCAGAACCAGCAGAAAGTCGCTGTGGCGGATAATTCTCAGGAGCGCTTGGAACGTTATATGCAAACCATTAAAAAACTACAGGATCAGAATGCGCAGCTCAAAGAAGATTTAGAGAAAAAGAATAAAGGAGGTTTATCAACCTACATCATCGCCTTTTTGATTTTAGTAATGGCAGGTGGATTTTATTTCTTCAGCAAAAAACTTCAGGGGTATAAAACTGCTAAAATCAGCTCTTAAAATTTCAATCGGATTTTAGCCACTTTGCAACCAGTAAAAGCAATTGACAAATTATGAAAAAAGAACTGTTTAAAATCTTGGTGAAGATAAATAAGGCGCTTTTACCAAGTTTGTATAAAAAAGATCCAAATAAGCTGACTACTTTTCAGAAGGCGATTTTGGGCTACCGCTATTGGGTGCTAACGAATGCGTTAGATTAAATATTAGACCTTACAGGTTTTTAAAACCTGTAAGGTCTAAATAAATTACTTCTTAAAATGCTCAATAATCAACGTTGCCAGTTCCGTACCAATACGTTCTTGTGCTTCGTTGGTTGATGCACCAATATGTGGTGTTAAAGAGATTTTTGGATGGGTTAAAATTTCTGCTAACGGTGTAGGCTCGTTATCAAAAACATCTAAACCAGCGAAAGAAACTTTACCAGAATTTAGTGCTTCAATTAAAGCTGGCTCATCAATTGTTCCCCCGCGTGAACAGTTTACAATACCTACTCCGTTTTTCATTTTAGCAAATTCTTCTGCACCTAAAATCGGTTTATCAGCAAATGGAGTATGTAAACTAAAGAAATCACTTCCTGTAATTACCTCCTCCAATGAAACCGTTTTAATTGGAATACTTACTGACTTTCCACCTTGGAATTCTAAGGTGATTTCAGATTCTGAAGGATATAAATCGTAAGCCAAAACATTCATTCCTAAGCCTAAAGCCACTTTTGCAGTAGCGCGACCGATACGACCGAAACCGATAATACCGATGGTTTTACCGCTTAATTCAGTTCCTTTAGCATAAGCTTTTTTCAAGTTATTGAATTGAGTAGAACCTTCTACAGGCATTTTACGGTTAGCATCCTGTAAGAATCTGATACCTGTAAATAAGTGAGAAAATACCAATTCGGCAACTGATAATGAAGATGCAGCTGGTGTGTTTACCACATTAACACCTTGACTACGTGCGTATTCAACATCGATATTATCCATGCCCACCCCACCTCTACCAATTAATTTGATATTGGGTACAGCATCAATTAATTCTTTTCTAACTTTTGTTGCACTACGTACAGTAATGGCATCATAGTTTTTTAATGCTTCAGCTAATTTATCCTGAGGAACGGTTTCAGTATCAACCTGGAAACCTGCTTTTTCTAATAATTCTTTTCCGATCGGATCAATCCCATCGTTTGCTAATATTTTAATCATTGTTATTTATGATTACACAGATTAAAATGATTACGTTGATAATCTGCGGTTATAATTAATTCTTAATTTGCTTTTGCTTGTTGTTCTTCAAATACCTGCATGGCATCTACCAAAGCGTGTACGCTTGTGATTGGCAATGCATTATACATCGATGCACGGAAACCACCAACGCTTCTGTGTCCTTTAATACCTACGATACCTTGCTCTTCTGCATATTTCAAGAATGGTTTTTCCAATTCTGGGTTTTCCATTACGAAACAAATGTTCATTCTAGAGCGGTCTTCAACTGAACAAGTTCCTTTAAATAATGGATTACGGTCGATTTCTCTGTAAAGTGCCTCAGCTTTTTGTTTGTTTTCTTTTTCAATCTCAGCAACACCACCTTTCGATTTTAACCAACGTAAATTTAATAAAGCTACATAGATTGAGAAAACTGGAGGTGTATTGTACATCGAATCGTTATCGATATGCGATTGATAGTTCAACATAGATGGAATTTTACGGTCAATTTTCCCTAAAATTTCATTCTTAACAATAGCGATAGTTAAACCAGCAGGGCCTACATTTTTTTGAGCTCCGGCATAAATTAAATCGAATTTAGAAACATCGATTACACGGCTCATGATATCAGAAGACATATCGCAAACAACCGGAATGTTTGTTTTAGGTACTTCGAAAAGCTCAGTTCCGTAAATGGTATTGTTTGAAGTATAGTGGAAATAAGCACTATCAGCAGGAATTTCAAAATCCTTTGGAATGAAAGTATAATTCGCATCTTTAGACGAGGCAACTACATTCACATTACCGATAAATTTAGCTTCTTTTAATGCTTTGGTTGCCCAAACACCAGTGTCTAAATAACTTGCTGTTTGT
>NZ_JBFTQI010000396.1:0-5428 GCF_056398925.1 Pedobacter sp. 01T416_2 | reverse complement strand
GAACTTTATAATGCCATTGAAAAATCTATAACAGCTGGTTTCCAAAAAGAAAATCCTTTTAAGGGATTCGAAATCGGAAACATGTCTGAAGAGAACTATGATTTGATCGACTTACATAAAAATGTGGTCGACAAAATTATTTTAGTATCTCCATCAGGCAAACCAATGAGCCGCGAAAGTGATTTAATTGATGTTTGGTTCGACTCTGGTGCTATGCCTTATGCGCAGTGGCACTACCCTTTTGAAAACAAAGAAACAATTGATGGAAATGAAGATTTCCCTGCAGATTTTATTGCCGAAGGCGTAGACCAAACCCGTGGCTGGTTTTATACGTTACATGCGATCTCTACATTGGTTTTTGATAAAGTAGCGTACAAAAATGTGGTTTCGAATGGGCTGGTACTAGACAAAAACGGACAAAAAATGTCTAAACGTTTGGGCAATGCAGCTGATCCGTTCCAAACCATTAACGAGTATGGTGCTGATGCCACGCGTTGGTACATGATTTCTAATGCAAATCCTTGGGATAACCTAAAATTTGACATTGATGGAATTGCTGAAGTGCGCCGTAAATTCTTCGGAACACTTTACAATACTTATGCTTTCTTTGCCCTGTACGCCAATATCGATAAATTCGAGATCGATAAAAATAATTTAAGCAAAGTTGAAGACAGAACGGAATTAGACCGCTGGATTTTATCGTTGTTGCAAACCCTAATCAACGAAGTTGATGAAAGTTACAACACTTACGAACCAACGAAAGCTACCCGTGCTATTCAGGCTTTTGTTGATGAACAGTTGAGTAACTGGTACATCAGGTTAAGTCGCCGCCGTTTCTGGAAAGGCGAAATGACAGATGATAAACGTGCGGCTTACGAAACATTATATACTTGTTTGGAAACCTTGGCACAGTTGATGAGTCCTGTTGCGCCTTTCTTTGCCGATTGGTTATATAGAAACTTAACCGTTACCGATGCACATGCAGAGCAGTCGGTACATTTAACTTTATGGAAAGAGGCTGATCAAAGTTTAATAGATACCGATTTGAACGAGCGTATGGTTTACGCCCAGGATATTTCATCGATGGTTTTATCGCTGCGTAAAAAATCTGGCATTAATGTGCGTCAACCACTTGAGAAAATCTTAATCCCATCTTTAAGTGGCGATTTCGAACAAAAAATATCAAAGGTTGCAGATTATATCCTTTCTGAAACGAATGTTAAACATATCGAGTTCATTACCGATACGCATGGTATCGTTAAGAAAAAGCTGAAACCAAACTTCAAATCTTTGGGTAAAAAAGTTGGAAAAGATATGAGCTTAGTTAAAGAGGCTTTAGAAAATTCCAATCAAGATGATATCCAACGTTTAGAAAACGACGGTTTCATTATCGTAGTTGGAAGCAACGGAGAAGAATTTACCATCAATTTAAATGATGACGTTGAGGTTTTTGCCGAAGATATTCCAGGATGGCAGGTAACCAACCTGGGCAGTTTAACTGTTGCTTTGGATGTTACCATCTCAGAAGAGCTGAAACAAGAAGGTATTTCTCGCGAATTGGTTAACCGTATCCAAAACTTGCGAAAAGAATTAAACTTTGAAGTAACAGATAGGATTAAAGTTTCGTTACAAAATGATAACTTGGTGGCCGGCGCAGTTTCCAAAAACAAGGATTACATTTGCGCGGAAATATTGGCCGATGAATTTGAATTAACAGATACTGTAAATAATGCAAACAAAATCGTTATCGACGATGTTGAGTTAAGCATTTCAGTAACTAAAATATAAATCCATATATTAGAAAATTAGAAAAAGAACATGGAAAACAGCAACAAAACACGCTACTCAGACAGTGAATTACAAGAATTTAAAGAATTAATTCAAGATAAATTACGCATGGCGAAAGAGGAACTTAACTCTTTAACCACTTCTTTGAGTAATCCAAACGCAAACGGAACAGAAGATACTTCAGGTGCGTACAAAACATTAGAAGACGGTTCTGCAACAATGGAAAAAGAGCAGATCAATCAATTGGCTGCACGTCAGAAAAAATTTATTGACAACCTTGAGAATGCATTGGTGCGTATCGAGAACAAAACTTATGGTATTTGCCGCGAAACCGGAAAATTAATCCAAAAAGAACGTTTACGCGCTGTTCCTCATGCAACTTTAAGCATGGAAGCTAAATTAAAGCAGAGTTAATGAAAGGCTATACAAAACCTTTAATTGTTATCTTTTTAGTTTTACTGGCCGATCAGCTGGTGAAAACATGGGTTAAAACGCACATGTACCTCGGTCAGGAGTTCCATATTATTGGCAAATGGTGTATTATCCATTTTACCGAAAATAATGGGATGGCCTTTGGGATGGAGTTTGGTGGTGAATTTGGCAAATTAGCCTTATCACTTTTCCGTATTGCTGCTGTTGCAGGAATTGGTTATGGCTTACATTATCTGATTAAGCATAAATATCACCGCGGTTTAATTCTAAATGTTGCACTGATTTTTTCTGGCGCACTAGGAAATATTATCGATTCTGTATTTTACGGAAAGATTTATGGTTACGAAAGCTGGTTTCACGGTCGTGTAGTAGACATGTTCTACTTCCCGATTGCAGAAGGCCACTTCCCTACCTGGGTACCGATTTGGGGAGGCGAAGAGTTTGTTTTCTTCAGACCCGTTTTTAACCTTGCTGACGCAGCCATTTCAGTTGGTGTGATACTGATCCTCATCTTCCAGAAAAACTACTTTAAAGAAGATGTAAAAGACGATGTGAGCATCAACAGTGAGATTGTAGAGGATTAATTTTGCGTTTCGTCCTGCTGAACTTGATTCAGCATCTTAAGCGCTTGAATATACAAAGCCCATTTCTTAATTGAGATGGGCTTTTTTTTTAGAATCGTTATTGCGAGTAGGCTTTTTCAGCCGACGAAGCAATCTTTATTGCAAGATCCGAAAGTACGAAAGATTGCTTCGTCGTTCCTTCTCGCAATGACGGTAATAATAGTTTTTGAAAAGCAATTCCAGCATCAATATTTAAGCTGCTTCCCGCTATCCTTTCTGCCAATGCAGCTTGTGCTTTGCTTCAGTTTCTTCAGAAAAAATTAGGGCAGAATTAAAACGCATTGGCATTCATACTATCGGGTTTAGTAACTTTGGGCACAGCAAGAAACAAAGGTTAAAAACCCATTGCAAATATAAATGATCAACTTCCTCGATATATCTTATCTCCAATCTGGCAATGAAAAACAAGTAAAAGCTTATCATGCTTTAACAGATAATCGGGTTCTAGAAAAGCTTATCCCTTACCATCCAATACTTGTGGGTACCATTCCAATCAATATCGATATCGAAAACAGCGATTTGGATATTATCTGCGAAGTTTCTGATAAAAATGAATTTATCGACAAATTAAATGAACTGTTTGGATCTGAAAAAGACTTCACCATTCATGAAAGCCCTAAATTCGACGCGATTAAAGCGAATTTTATCATTGATGGTTTCGAAATAGAAATATTCGGACAAAATACGCCTACCACACAACAAAACGCTTATCGGCATATGCTCATTGAACACAAATTACTCTTAGCCGAGGGCAAAAAATTTAGGCAGGACATCATTGATCTCAAAAACCAAGGTTATAAAACGGAGCCAGCATTTGCTAAATTACTGGAGCTTGAGGGAAATCCATACGAAGAATTACTGAAATTAGAATCTTAGCGGGGCGCTAAGACCAGTTCTTGAGTTGGAGCATCGCTGTCATTCTGAACGCAGTGAAGAATCTTAATCAAAGAAATACAAAAGTTCAAACCACTCAATAAAGATCCTTCATTTCATTCAGGATGACAACCATTTACACTATTTTCCCTATACTTTATTCCGGCTATTATTATTTCATCATTTTTTAAAATATATTTGGAATACAAAAACCAAATATATCATGAAACTTTACTATGCCTTTTTACTACTAGTTATTATTAGCAGCTCATCATTTGCTCAAAAAAGCCTTTTTAACGGAAARAATCTAAACGGTTGGCATGTAGATGTACCTCCAATGGATAAAAAGCCTGACACTATTAATCCATTTATTGTACGCAATGGTATCTTGGTAAGTCTGGGTACACCAGGGGGCCACTTGATTACCGATAAAATTTATAAAAATTACCAGTTAACGGTACAATATCGCTTTGCTGGCAAACCAGGCAATTGTGGCGTTTTAGTTCATGCATCAACACCAAGGGCACTGTATGGTATGTTTCCAAAATCGCTGGAAGTGCAGATGCAACATAAAGATGCTGGCGATTTCTGGTGTATCGAAGAAGATATTACAGTACCAGATATGGTTACCAGACGTGGGCCTCAAGAAAACTGGGGTGTAAATGGGAATAAACTCCGCCGGATTAAAAATTTAACAGACGACAGTGAAAAACCTCTTGGCGAATGGAATACCATGGTTATTCAATGTTTGAATAACGAAGTTAAAGTTTGGGTAAATGGCACAATGGTAAACTATGGTACAAATTGCACTGCAAGTAGCGGGCAAATTGCTTTACAAGCAGAAGGTAGTGAAGTAGAATTTAAACAATTGGATTTAAAACCAATTAAAGCGTTATCTAAATAGCTTTATCTCTATTAATTTTATTACTTAGGCCAACGTAATCGGCATTGGGAGTGGAGTGATCGAAGTTGAGAACCACGAAGTGTTCAGCGAAACTAAATCTGGATGGGTAGATCTCTCCATTCCACTACGTTCCAGTCGAGATGACGGTACTTGCATATAAATCTCAATCTTTAGCCGTGATTTATTAACGTAACTTTTAAAGAAGGTGACACGCCCCTCGTTAGCCTCGTTAGTCGGGWTTTRCAATCCCGTCTTTAGAGCTAAGGATTTTTAATCCTTGAAATTGGATTCATTAACATAACTGTTAAAGTAGATTGCAAAYCWAAAGAAYAATAGGKCCGRATTACAAATCCYGACCAACGCATGAAATGATTAACTCAATCTTTAAATAATAAACAGATCAGATAACCTACAAAATAAGCGAGCAGGTCGTAAACACTAAAAGAAGTGCCCAATATAGTGCTCATTAATTTGTTGTCTTCCCAACCAAACCAGGTAACATAATTTGCCTTTTGGAGGAACTCAATTACGAAAGAAAAAATTAAGATGCCTAATGCTAACTGCTTATTATTGGTTTTAAGGAAAATCCTCAAAAATGCGTAAATCAAGATAACAACCAATACGTCTCCGCCAAAAGGTCTGATAAAAGCATCGTGAAGGTATTTGCCAATTAAGATTTCCACGATGAGAATCGCGAGAAAAATAAAGAGAAATTTTGAGTTGAACGTTAATTTCATAGCCAAATATATTAACTGAAAATTTCTTTAGTCCGTCATGCTGATCCCCAAGCTTCGGGATCAGCATCTCT
>NZ_JBFTQI010000395.1:0-5439 GCF_056398925.1 Pedobacter sp. 01T416_2 | reverse complement strand
TCTTATTTACCCAGCAACCGCCTTTTTATTTTTACAATCACAAAAAAACATAACTAATTGTCAAATTACTTGTAGTTGAGGACGGGTTATATTTTAACCTTTATACAGTTAGAAATTCTGGGTGTTGTTTCTTTGGCGCCTAGGCTACCTGTATAAGATTGTAATCATGAGATTGAAAAATTATTTATGGAAATACAATATCTTGGAATGCTTTATAGGCGTCATTCTACCCATATTGTTTTTTAATCAAGATGTAATGGGGCAAGATCAGCCAAAATCTCCGATYCAAGTTCCTAAACAACCCTCAAATTTATTACTTGGGCATACTTCTCCTGGGGTAACCGATATCTGGATCGTCTTTAAAACCCATTGCGATTTAGGTTATACCATGTCTGCAAAAGAGGTTTTAAAGAAATACCGGGTGGATATGATGGACAATGCAATTAGGCTTATTGAACAGGAAAGGAACAAAGAAAGTTCGGAGCGGTTTAAATGGACCATTGCCGGCTGGCCGATGTGGGGAGATATTCTGGGTGATCAGCAGACTACAGAACGGAAAAAGAAAATCGAACAGGCCTTGACGGAAGGATATATAAATGTGCATGCTTTTCCGGCCACGATCCATACTGATGTATTTGAAGAAGAAGATTATGTTCGGTCGCTTGGATTTTCCTCTAAAATAGCCCGGAAGTACGGACTAAAACTGCCTATTGCGGCAAAGATGACCGATGTACCTGCACACAGTTGGTTTTTACCTACATTATTGCATCATGCAGGAATCAAATTCTTGCAGATCGGAAGGAATTATGCTAATCGCGGACCTATATTGCCTGAACTATTTTGGTGGCAGGGTCCGGACGGTTCAAGGATACTCTGTAATTACTCAACAGAGTACGGATCAAAGCTAATGCCTCCCGATGACTGGCCTTCGAAAAATTATTTAGCGGTTTCAATGACTCACGATAACGAAGGTCCCCCTTCTCCGGGTCAGGTAGAACAAGTAAAGAAAGAAGCGGGGAAAATAAAAGGGGCTAAAGTTCATATTGGGACATTGGATGATTTTGCAAATGCATTATTATCCGAAAATCCTGATCTGCCAGTAATAAAGGGCGATATGGTCGATCCATGGATCCATGGTGTAATGGCTATGCCTCAGGAAACCAAAATGTCGAGGAATATCCGTCCGCTTCAACCTGTTCTGGATATTTTAAATACGCAGTTAAACCTCTGGAAGCTACGGAGTGGATCAGTTGAGGACAAACTGACTGTTTCCTATGAAAACAGTATGCTTTATGGCGAACATACCTGGGGAGCGATGACACCCGGGTGGGGCTTTTTCTCCATGGATGGTAAAAATATGGGCAATGAAAGGTACCGCTATGGCAATGATTTCATCCGGGCGAGGGCCGAAGGCTTTTATGAAAAGTTTGAAAGCAGTTTTGAGGAGCACAGGCGATATATAAAAATTACAGATAGTATTGTCTCAAAAGAACTGGATAAAAGGTTAGCCATTCTTGCACAGAATGTAAAGGCGAAGGCCGGAGAAATCATCGTATACAATACATTGCCATGGGCAAGAAGTGGAGAGATCAGTATTGGCAGCAAAAAGATCTGGGTCAATGATATACCGGCCAACGGTTATAAGGTTATAAAGAACGATGAGAAAAATGGGGTTACTTTAGCTAATCATCCAGCTATTTTGGATACGAAATATTTTACGGTACGTTTTGATACCAGCCGCGGTGGTATTGCTTCTTTGATCGAAAAATCAAGCAGAAAAGAACTTGTTTCGAAGGGCGATAATTTTGTACTGGGACAGTTTTTACACGAGAAATTCAGCTATCAACAGACAATAGATTATTATAATAAATATTGCACGCTTTCCAATTCATTTAATGCTTCAACAAAGCCGAACATGCCAAAGAATATTCCCTATTCAGCTGTTGCGCTCAACAACTGGAAGATGAATGTTGTGCAGTCCGCTTTTGCTGATATTGTTACCCTGACCACTGGTAATACGCAAGGCATCGCCAAATCTGTATCTCTAAGATTTACCTTTCCCAAAGCGCAGCCTTTTGTTGATGTAGAATGGAGGATCAAGGATAAAGTCCCTAGCACCCTTCCAGAGGGAGGCTGGTTATGTTTTCCTTTTAACATCAACAAGCCTGATTTTAAGGTAGGAAGAATCGGTGGGGTGATGGATTTGGCAACGGATCAGATTACTGGAGGCAACCGCTATATCTATGGTGTAAATACTGGTGCCGCGTTAAAAGAGCATGGAGGTGTTGGGGTAGGGATCTGTGCAGTTGATGCCCCATTAATGAGTTTTGGAGAACCTGGGCTCTGGAAATATGATTATGACTATTTGCCCAAAAAAGCTTCTGCTTTTGTAAATCTTTATAATAACATGTGGAATACCAATTTCCCATACTGGACAGAGGGCACCTGGAGTGAAAAGGTGAGGATCTGGACGATAGGGAAAAATGAAAATACCACTGAAAATATTGCCATTAAGTCTTGGGAAGCCAGAATGCCCTTATTATCTATCACCACAAGCGGTATAGGTACAAAGCTGCCGCGCGAAAAAAGCGGGATTTCTGTTTCGCGTAAAGGCATACTGGTAACTGCTTTCGGAGCAGACCCTGACAGTAACCGGGGTACGCTGCTGCGGATCTGGGAACAGGCAGGGATTAAAGGGAAGGTAACGATCAATCTTCCTGGAGAAATGAGCGTAAAATACGCAACACCTGTAAATTTAAGGGGAGAGATAACCGGGCAGAAAATAGAAGTGAAAAATAACCTGTTCAGTACTGATTTAACATCATTCGGTCCCGCCAGTTTTATTTTAAATTAAGCGCTGATTACATTGGATAGAACAATGTTTCTGTTCATTCACAATAAGATAGTCCATGGTATTGTGTAGGATAGTCCATTGTGTTAACCGTTTTAGTTATTTATTATTATAGTGGCGCTGACGATGATCACCTCACCATCAGCGCCAGAACCAAATATAATCAGTATGAACCGTAGGCTTTTTTATTTAATGCTGTTGTTTTCGGCTATTATATATGCCATACAGGCATGCAATAGTTCGTCCACGAGCCAGGTTGCACAGGAGCAGATACCCGATAGCATCAGTTATAATTTTCATGTCCGGCCGATACTGTCCGATAAGTGCTTTATCTGTCATGGTCCTGATGCAAATAAACGTGAAGCCGATTTAAGGCTGGATATCGCGGAAGAAGCTTATAAAGCTTTGAAAGACAAACCTTCGGCGCATGCGCTTGTCCCCTTTAAACCCTTAGCCTCTGAACTTTTTTTGCGCATCTCTAGTCAGGATTCAAGCCAGCTAATGCCTCCTAAATCCTCCAATCTCAAACTAACCGCGCATGAAATTGCAGTTATCGAGAAATGGATCAAACAGGGAGCTAAATATGAGCGGCACTGGGCTTTTACGCCGCCAAAAAGCCATCAGATCCCAAAAGTGGAAAATAAGGAATGGGCAAAAAATGAAATCGATTATTTCATTCTGCAGAAACTGGAGCAAAAAGGGATAAAACCAAATGAACAGGCAGATAAAGAAAGGTTATTGAAACGGGTTAGCCTCGACCTTACCGGCCTACCACCGGATATGGAGATGATGAATAGGTTCATGGCCGATAATAGCAACAATGCCTATGAAAAGGTTGTGGAGTCACTCCTTCAGCGCCCCGCATATGGGGAGAAGATGGCCCTGCATTGGCTGGATGTGGCCCGTTATGCCGATTCGCATGGTTATCAGGACGACAACTACCGCAGTCAATGGCCATGGAGGGACTGGGTCATCCATGCTTTCAATACCAATATGCCCTACAAGCAGTTTATCAGCTGGCAGCTCGCTGGAGACCTGATGCCTAATGCTACCAAGGAGCAGTTGCTTGCGACTGGCTTTAACCGGAACCACAAAATCACCGAGGAGGGCGGGGTAATTGATGAAGAATACCGTGTTGAATACGTAACAGACCGGGTAAATACCTTTGGCAAAGCCATGCTGGCTGCCACAATAGAATGTGCCCACTGTCACGATCATAAATATGATCCCTTCTCTCAAAAGGAATATTATCAGTTATATGCTTTTTTTAACAATGTTAAAGAAGTCGGACTTCAGTCAACCGTCGGGGGGGCTGAAACCTACGCGAAAAAACCGTTGATGGAAATCAGAAATGAAGACATCAAAAAGATATTGGCTTTTGTAAATAAGAGAGATACCAATAAATTGATTGTTTCGGTAATGGGGGATAGGGATACACTACGTAAAACCTATATCCTCAATAGGGGGGTATATGATGCGCACGGAGAAGAAGTACAGGCCGGTACCCCGAAATCTTTGCTCGCTTTCAGCGATAAGTATCCAAAGAACCGTCTGGGTTTAACGCAGTGGCTCTTCGATAGGAAAAACCCGCTTACAGCAAGGGTATTTGTGAACCAGATCTGGCAGGAGTTTTTTGGACGTGGTATTGTTAAGACCTCAGGTGATTTTGGTATGCAGGGCGAACTTCCCTCGCATCCGGAACTACTGGACTGGCTGGCGGTAGATTTTATGGACCATGGCTGGAACATCAAGCGTCTTGTCAAACAGATCGTAAGCTCAGCGACTTACCAGCAATCTGCAGTCGTATCAAAAGAGAAATTAAAAACCGACCCTGAAAATATCCTGCTTGCGCGGGCACCTCGTTACCGCATCCCTGCAGAATCCATAAGAGATGTGGTGCTGGCTAGTAGTGGCTTATTGGTTAAGACCATAGGCGGTCCAAGTGTAAAACCTTATCAGCCTGCTGGGCTTTGGGAAGGAGCGACCTCCGGACGTGGTATACTGGCCTCTTACCGCCAGGACCATGCCGAAGACCTTTACCGTAGGGGAATGTATACATTTATCAAACGTACAGTCCCACCGCCTTCAATGGGTGTTTTCGATGCCAGTAATCGCGATCAGTGCGAGGTGAAACGGTTAAACACCAATACCCCGCTTCAGGCTCTGGTGATGTTAAATGATCCAACGGTACTGGAGGCTTCACGCGTTCTTGCAGCGAGACTCCTACAGGAAAAGAACACTACTGAGGATAAAATCAAGAAGGCATTCCGGTTGATTGTATGCCGGATTCCAAATGAAAAGGAGATAAAACTGCTCAGCTCTTATTATGCAGATCAACAAAAAATATTTAAAGGTGGGAAAGATGCAGAAAAAGTATTGACTGTGGGCGAGTACCCACTTCCTAAAAACATCAACAAGGTCTCACTGGCTGCAATGATGGAGGTGATTACCACCATTTATAATTTAGAGGAAACCATTACAAAAACCTGATATATGGAAAAGGATATTTTAGAACATGGTCTTAACTTTAACAGGCGCCGTTTTCTCTCCAGGCTAAGCTTAGGGCTTGGAAGCGTTGCCCTTGGCTC